>JAITWB010000214.1 GCA_031285525.1 Spirochaetaceae bacterium | reverse complement strand
CAGTGATTTGTTCAATAAGTAGCAAAATCCATCTTTTTCTCTTTTCTCCCTCCTCATTTTTACCTTCTACCTGTTCCCCTCCGCCTCGAAGGCTGCATCCATTTGTGCAATAAGTTTTTGTATCTGTTCTTCGGAGGTAATATTCAGTTTGATGAGTATTTCCTCATCAAACTGGTAGTATTCGATGGAGTGTTCCTGATAATGGGTCATCATGTCTGCGAGGTATACCACCGAGACGAGTTTTTGGGTGCTCTCCGGGGCACTCTCCGGATTATGATGAAACCTGAGGGTCTGGATGATAACCTCAGGGAAATTCCACTTTTCGGCGATAAGAGCGCCGATTTCGGCGTGATTGATCCCGGCGGAGAGGCGTTCAAATAGCTCCTTGGGGATGTTCTTTGCTGCAGAAAAAGAGGTTATATGTTCCTCAAGTTCCGGGAGGACACTGCTGAAGATGATTTTACCCATATCGTGGAGCAGACCGCAGACGTAGGCATCATCTATAACGGAGCGCATCTGGGGGAGGTTTTTAGAGAGATAATGGGCATAGAATGCAGTTTTATAGCAATGATTCCAGATACGCCGTTGTTCTGCCGTTGCGCTTCCCAGAGTCTGAATACTGCCTAGTGAGTAGAGAATGTTTTTGAGCCCCTTGATTCCGACCATCTTGAGCGCCTCATGGATACTCCGGCACTTTCGGGAGAGGGCAAAGGCACTGGAATTGACCAGCCTGAGCAGATCCGCAGTAAGTGCCGGATCGCTGGCTACGTGATGGGCAATATCCGCCAGTTCGGAATGGGGATCGTTGAGCAGGCGGTTGATGGTGAGGATATTTTCGGGAAACTGGGGCAAATCGTTTATCCGGGAAACGATCTCCCGTGAGAGAGCTACAACTTCGCTCTGTATTTTTACACTAAGGGGAAGGGATATAACAGCGATTGTTTCGCCGTTGCTTGTCTCTATATGATAGCTGTGTTC
This sequence comes from Spirochaetaceae bacterium, assembly GCA_031285525.1. Next base: position 8,749 of record JAITWB010000214.1, on the reverse strand, counting down.
TCCTCCATCGATCTTTTGCAGCATGAGGATCATTATAATGAGACCAAGCCCGGCACCTTCGGATTCGTCCTGATCTGAGAGAAATGTTTCCTCTATGGACTCGTATTGCTCAGCCTTTGCAAGTTTGTCATGGATACGCTTGTATTCGAAAGATGTCAGTTCAACATTATTGCGAACCTCAAGCCGTATCTGGTTATTTTTAACCTGAAACAGTATTTTGATATAGAGTCCCTGAGTTTTCTGGAGATTCAGATAGTGATCTATATTTGCAAGGGTCTCCATTTTGAAGTTCCTCATCCCTTCTTCATACTGAACCGGATCGGCTATATTATAGTTTTTTTCCTGAAAATAGACCCGCTTGGTATTGGCTTTCTTTGCATTTATTCCAAGTTCCCTAAGACAATAGGAGAGATAATCATATAGTTCCTCTTGATGCAGTTCTGCAAGGAAGGTGGAGAGTATTTCGTTTACGTAGGTCTCCATCTCTCGGGGGAGGGTATAGGTTGTAATCGACAGGGGTATTCCTGTTTGCGCCGCTCGTTGTATTTTTGGTAAATCCACAGTCAATTCTTGTTGCTGTATCATAGGTGTAATCCTCTACATAGAACAGTCTGTCAAAAACAATAATTTTAACAGATGCCATAGCAGTATAGTATATTTTTTTCCAAAAGAATACAAGAACGGATGTTTTTTGCACTTTTTAGAAGAATTTTACGAAAAAAAAGATCATTGTTTTAGGCTCGCATATATGCTAGAATTGCGCTATGCGCAGCGATAGAATGTATGAGATTAACGACAAACTGGACGAAGTGAGAGCCTTGTTTTATAATTTGCTTGATTTTGAAGAAGATGATATTTCCGAGAAAAAAGAGGGCGCCAAACGGGAGCTGCTCTTTGCGCTTAACGACTTGCGGAACTCTGCGGAACTGTTATAACTGAGGCTGTTTTCCCATCAGCAGTGTATCGGCGATCCGGGTTTTTAGCGTCTCCAAACTGGTTTGTTCCTGAGAAAAAGGCATAAAAATAGGTTCCTGGGGGGAGGGGAATATCGATCTGATATATTCCCGGAGAGGTTTCTCGCATTTCATACATAAAAGAATCCCAGCCATTAAAGCTCCCTGCAAGCCGGAGAGTCTGTCCGGGGAGACCTTCGTAGACAAAATGGGTCATATTTCCCGGTACGGTTGCTGTTTTAAACTCCTTGCGAGGGGAGAAGGTGAGTGAAGAAAGATAGATGCCTGCTTGACTGTCGAACACCTTCAATGTGTTCATGGGATCCGTCGTCCAGAGCCCATCCACTATGATCCGGTATTTGATGGCGGAGATATGTTCCGGTAGTTCTACTATATAGAATAGAACCGAATTCAGCTCCCGTCCGTCATCGGTACGGTTTACGATCCTGCTAAAGGGATGGATCGTCCGGTAGTTTTCGTAATCGAATACAATACCGGTGAATCGGGCGGAACCGTCCGCAGTAAATACGGCGTACTTATCGATGATCCGGGGTTCCCGGGCTTGCTCTATCTGGGCAACCAGGGATTCCTTTACAAAGGGATCTATCTGAGTCGTCGCAAAAACAGGGGAAATAAGGATATATAAAACTATAAAAATACGGTATCTATGCATCATAATCCTTTACAATTATCGGGAAATTATGCAGAATCTTAACAGTGGGTGGCAATAAATTGCTTGGCAATACATTGCCGGACGGAAAAAGAGCATTTTGCTTTTCAACGTTCAAGTCATCCCTCTTTTTAGCCGATTTACTAATAAGTAGATCAATTCGGAAGGGATATGCCGGGGTTACAACAGCTCAAACAGTTCAGAGATGAACTGGATGCATTAGGAAATGAACTCACCATACGAGCCAAGAGAGGCGAGCCAGCGGATGTATTGGATCTGCCGGAAAATGTCGCCGAGGATGGTGACATCCTTTCAGATGTCAACACCCTTGATGATATTGGTAGTCTTGATGGCGGTTTACCTGAAGATTTGTTCGATGACAATAATTCTTGGAACGCCGATCTCGGAGACGTCAGTCTCGAATCTCTCACCGCCTCGGATCCTGAACTGGCAAATTTGTTGAATCTTGGTACTGATGAGTCCGTATCGGATGAACCCGCAGCAGTTCCTAATGCCGAAGAGCCCTCCTTTATCGATATCGATGATGCTTTGCCCGATCTGGACAGTTTGGACTCCCTTTTTAATACCGATGAGTCTCTTGACGATATTGAGATGTTTACCCGCGATATGACCTCCGATGAAGGGGCGTCTTTCGATATACCTGACAGCCCTGACACAGAGGAATCCTTTTCCCTTCACGAAATGAGCAGGATTCAAGATACTGCCGAAGACAATGCGGCTGAAAACAGCCCGGCGGCTGAAAGCTTTGGTCTTGAGGATGACTTTTCGATACCCGAGGATCTTCTCGGGGGTATGGCTGATGCTGCTAACGATTCCGGCATGGAATCTCCTGAAGATGCTCCTTTTTCTCTGGATGATCTGCCCGATTTTTCTGATCCCGATTCATTTTCGATGGATGGGGAAGATTTCTCTATGGATTTGGATGATCTGGGGTTTGCGGAACCGGAATCCCCTGCTTCTGATGAAATGTCTCTGGGAGCTGATTCTCCGAGTACCAGTTCTTCGACTGAAGAGATCTCTCTCGATGATTTTGATACAGCGGGGTTTGATGATTTTGCCATGCCCGATGATATATCGGTGAGCAGCCCTGCTGTCGGAGACGATACCGGCTTTGGCGCTTTGGATGATCTGCCCTCTTTTGATATGTCTGCACCGGAAGCAGAGGATGATTTTTCATTGGGAGATGATTTTGGAGACCTTCCGGGCATCGATTTTGGAGAGGAATCGGACGGAAGCGGATCTGACAATACGGCTCCGATGGATGATTTTGATCTTTCCGGGTTTGGCGATTTCGATGATCCTGTGCAAAAGTCCCGCGCTGTTTCCAAAGGAAGCGCCCCTCAAGGGACCCGAAAAGGAGAGGCGCTTTCCACTGAATTTACTCAGGAGCAATATACTGCCTTTCTCGAAAATCTTGATACCTATCCCCTTAATCTCAAGATTGCCATTGAACAAATGCTTTCGGGGGATGAATTTAATGAGGAAACTACTGCCGCTCTGGTACATGATGTTATACAACGTCTCCCTGCCAAGGCGTTAGCGAATAAACTGGGAAAGACCCTTGACCGGATTATCGATATTCCGAGAGATTTCGAAAAAAGGACTGCCTCTGAATACGAGGCGAGTAAGACGACCCTTGTATACCGCCTGGTAAACCAGATACTGCCGGCGGCGCTTATAGGACTTGTTTCATTCGGTCTTATCATTCTCCTTGTGTTTTTGACGAATCGATTGATCTATCGACCTCTTAAAGCAGAGTCCCTCTATAAGGAAGGGTATGCTCTTCTTGAAGATGAACATTATACTCAGTCTCTGATAAAGTTTGACGAGGCGGAGTTATATCAGCCTAAGAAAAACTGGTTTTTTACCTTTGCCCGGGGATATCGGGGAAAACGCCAGTACGGCATGGCAGAGCAGATGTATGAACGTATTCTCTTCCGTTTTGATAACGATAAAACAGCGGGACTTGAATACGCCCGGATGGAGTTGGATGATCTGCTCAACTATGAACGGGCGGAAGAGATCGTAAAACGGCGGGTGCTGGATAACTATATCAATGATTCCGATGGTATGCTTTTGCTGGGGGACATCTATATGGAATGGGCGGGCGAGGGAGTGACATCTACCGACGCGGCATCTGCCGATGCTGCTGCAAAATATGAGAGCGCCCGTAGTACCTATGCAACCCTGATTCAGCTCTACGGCACGACGGATCTCTATATGTCCCGGATGATGCGGTATTTTATCAGAACTGATAACCTCAGGGAGGTTCTGCCTCTGCGGGATCGCTTCTATGGAGCAAAGAAGAATCCCCTGGAGCCCCAGGATATGGTTGAACTTTCAGGTTATCTGATGGATAAGCTCTATGGTTCCCTTGGTGTGCGGGATGATACCCTGGCTCCCTATATCGAAGATGTGCGGAGTATGCTTGAAGAAGCGCTCCTTGCGGCGCCTGCCATTCCCGAAGCGGGATATAATATGGGGCGTTATTTCGTTTATACAAATAACAGTACGGCAGCGAAGGAGCTCTTTACCTTTGCCCTTCCCGTGTTTGACGCAGTTCCCACCATGTCTCCCTCCCGGGTTATCAGGAATATCGATACCTATCGGCTTTTGGGTGAACTGTATACAAATGACCTTGATTATATTAAGGCTGAAGAAACCTATGTCGCCGGAATCAGGCTTTTTGAGCAGGAGAAAAACAGAATTCGCCAGGATCAGCGGATAGGACATCTCTTTGCGGATATTGGGGATCTGGACTATTTTATCTCCGGCGACCTGGATCAGGCCTTTGCCAACTATAACCGTGCGGTGGGAGAGAAGTGGGATATTCCTTCTGTGAGATACAAGATGGGGTATATTCAGTATCATAACGGGGAATATGAAAACGCCCTCGGTTCCTTCATCAAGACCATTGCGGAGAAACCTTCCGACGAAAACACACTTTTTGCTCTGGCAAACTCCCTGTACAACCGGGGCGACTACTATGCGGCTCAGGGGTACTATGAACGCCTCGTGGAGCTTCTGGATTCCCAGCGGATGCGTTTTAATGTGTTCCTTCCCCAGATGAGAGCGGATCACGGTATATTGGTGGAGCATTACATGTACGCCGCAAACAACTTAGGGGTTGTGCAGTATCGCTTGGCAGATCAGACCGGTAATAGCAGGCGGCGCGCCGAGGCTCAGGTGTATTTCTCCGAATCCGTGCGGGCCTGGGATGCTCTCACCAGAAACCCGGAAACCCTTATCCGTGTTGACGGTACCAACTTGGCTGCCCAGAATATCAGGTATACAGGTCAGCCTATTCCTGAATTTGAACCGGAAATTTACGGTAGAATCAGCCAAGCCCTATATGGAGAACCGGTATTACGGCAGAATTCAGGAAGGTAAAGTGAAAAGAGCTCATCCCCTTGAGAAATGATACTTTTTTATGCTTTTTCTGGAAATATTGTAATTAATGTGACATAGTGTGGTTGTACTCTTTACAGAAGCCGTACTCTGGTTGTACACTGGGATATGGAATGTGCCATCGACGATTTCGGAGATATAAGCCCATGAGTAATATTGTCTATGAAACGACTGTTGGTATTTTTGCTGGAAAATACCTAAACGAAATAAAAAAAGAACTGTTCCGTAAGAGTATTCATGTCTGCGCCGCATTTGTTCCGCTTTTTCTCGGGTTGAACCGTTCTTTAACGCTTATCCTGCTTTGTGTTGTTCTTGTCTTATATCTGATAGCTGAAATTTTTCGGTTTAAGGGAATTGAAGTCCCCTTTGTCTCTGCGGTTACGGATATGGCTTCCCGGCAGCGGGATCGGGGGCGTTTTGTTCTGGGTCCTGTTACACTCGCCATGGGAGTGTTGGTGACGGCATTCTTTTTCGAGCATCCCGCAGCGACCATCGGTATTTATGCTCTTGCCTTTGGAGACGGTATTGCCAGCCTTGTGGGCCGTGCAGTGGGACATCTGACGATTCCCTTTACCGGCGGAAAAACGCTGGAAGGAAGCATAGCCTGTTTTTGCGCGGTGTTTATCGCTGCCTTTGTCGTATCCCGTAACCCTTCTGTATCCCTCTGTATTGCAGGGGCTGCGATGGTTCTTGAAGCTCTCCCGCTCAAGGATTTTGACAACCTGCTTATTCCTATTGTGATAGCTCTGCTTTCACAGTTTGTTCTGTAATATTACTGCCAGAGGTAATATTTGTGTATATATCTCATGAAAAACCTGCTTCCTACTGTGAGAAGTAGTGTTCCTGCGCCTAAAAACACCCAGTTGTCAGTGCATATCAACAGTCCGTACCCCAAAAGAAGCACGACACCTGCGTATGCCGCCTTGGTGTATTCGGTAAGCCCTCTGTGTTTTCCGGTGATAATAAACGCCAGTATGGAAACAGCAAAGAGCACGAAACGGATAATCATATAGGTATGTGCATACCCGTAGGTAACCATGAATGTTGAGGCGATCCGTTCTGTATTGAGGGGCATCAAACTTGAAAAGAGGATGGCTACTGCGATGAGAAAATAGATGTTTTTTCCCGCCTGCTGGAAGAGTCCGCTGGCAGAAAAGAGGGAAGTAAACAGAAAGCAAAGGATTGCAAAGGTTCTGGCAAAGAACACCACTCTGCATACAGTCAGCAGCAGTTCCGGATAGGTTTGCTCCAGTCCAAAAAGCGGTATGAGTATCCTGAGTCCTTCCAACTGACAGGCAAACAGGAATCCGGTAAAAAAAATAACCTCCACGGCCTGGGTTTTTTCAAACTGGTAATAAAGGAAGAACAGGGCCGCAGGAGTGTATATGCCGAATACCAACAGCGACAGTATTGCAGGGATAAAGCTTGCCGGGGTCAGAAAAAAAGAATCGAGTATGGGTATCCATCGCAGTACTGAGGGTGGAAGCGCAATAGGAAACTCGGTTTGGAGGAAGGTGATGATTCCTCCGGCGAGGATGCCCGCCGCCAGTATCGATGAGACAGCGAGGATGCCGATGAGTATTCTGTTTCTGGATGAAATAGTCATACATTCAGCATATCCATATATGGTTTTTATTTCAATTGGACAGTACAGCTCCTTTGAAAAGTCTCAAGTGATGGATTTATTGTTCGATAATAATAGTAAGATATCGCAGTGTTAGAGGAAGAGGTGAGAATGATCAGGCGTATAACAGTTTTTGTGCTTTGTGCTTTATTCAGTGTGTCCCTGTTTGCCGGTGATGTGGCTCAGTTTATCGATATGGGTTTTTCTTCCGACGGACTGTACTATATGTTTGGACAGCATGGTATCGAAGATTCCTCCTGGCAGGGATATGCGGATATGTATATCATCGATGTCGAGAAGAACGAATTTGTCTCCGGCGGCGTTTTGAGTACCCCGCCGTCTGCGGCTACTGCGGGAAAAACCGGTAAGGAGCTCTTTGATGCTCTGGCAAAAAAAGCTGAACCGATGATCAAAAAATATGCTCTCTCGGTAGATAATAACGGCGAGGATCTGTATATCATGTCTGAGGATTCAGGGAAACAGCAGATCCGGTTTCGGGAGTTCGGCAGTGAAAAAAGCCCTGGTGAGATATGGTGGGAAGTTCGGGTCAATACTTTGCTCGATGAAAAACAAAAGAATTCCTCTTTTTATTTAATCGTAGATAAAAATGAAGACGGAGCAGTCGGACAGCGTTTTCTTGCAGGATCCCCCGGGGTTCAGCGCAAGGATGTGTCCCGGTACAATATCCGCCGTATCATTCCCAATAAAACAGAGGCATTTCTCGTTTTTGTGATGGAAAAAGAGATGAATACTCCCAAGGGCAAATCTATCCGTTTTATGGCAGAAACGCTTTCTATAAGGTGAAAGGGAGAAGGTAAGAGACACTTCTCCCTCTCACCTTGATTCTATCCCCCCATATCCGTACAATAGACCATATGTTTCGTATATATATTGAAAGAAAGGCTGGTTTCACGAATGAAGCCAACCGTATCTTCTCCGAACTGACCCATTTTCTTGGTGTCTCGGGTCTCACTGGCGTGCGTTACCTGAATCGTTATGACATTTCCGGTATAGATAAGGAGACCCTTGATAGGTCTGTAACACGGGTGTTCAGTGAACCCCAGAGCGATGTCTGCTATTACGATGATTTTCCCCGTACCGGGGATGATATTCCGGTCGTTCAGGAGTACCTTCCCGGTCAATACGACCAGCGCTCTGATTCTGCGGAACAGTGCCTTTCCTTGCTTGCGGTTTCCGGCAGTTCGCCTAAAGTACGCACCGAACCGAAGGTTCGGAGTGCAAAGGTTGTCGTTCTAACCGGCAAACTCAGTGCAGATGATATTAATAAGGTAAAAAAATACCTCATAAACCCTGTGGATTCCAGAGAGGGATCCCTTTTGCCGGCGGATGCAGCCGCAATCTCCGGGGCAAAAGCCGATGTTGCTGTCCCGGCGGCTGTTCCTGTGATAACCGGTTTTATCGGCATGAACTCGGGAGAGTTGGATGCCCTCTACGGGAAGCTCTCCCTCGCCATGGATAGGGACGATTTCCGCTTTCTCCACGATTATTTTTCCAGTGTTCAGCGTGACCCCACAGAGACGGAGATCCGGGTTCTGGACACCTACTGGTCCGATCACTGCCGTCACACTACCTTCAACACGGTTCTCACCGATATCGAAGTGGAAGAAGGTCCTTTCAGCGCTGATATCCGGGAATCCCTTGAGGGCTACCGGGAACTCCGTGATGATCTCTACAGCGTAACAACAGACCGTCCCATTACCTTGATGGATATGGTGGTAATCGGCGCAAAGTATTTGAAAAAACAGGGATTCCTCGATGATATCGAGCTTTCCGAAGAGATAAATGCCTGTTCCATCTACATCGATGTCTGTACGGAATCGGACACGACCGAACGGTGGCTGCTCATGTTCAAGAATGAGACCCATAACCATCCTACCGAGATAGAACCCTTTGGAGGCGCCGCCACTTGTATCGGCGGGGCGATCCGGGATCCCCTTTCGGGAAGGGCGTGGGTGTACCAGTCCATGCGGGTAACAGGAGCGGCAGATCCAAGAGCGCCTCTGTCAGAGACACTGCCGGGCAAGCTGCCCCAGTTAAAGCTGGTGCGGGAAG
>JAITWB010000198.1 GCA_031285525.1 Spirochaetaceae bacterium | reverse complement strand
CCTGACCCCGAAAGGTATCGCTCTCCCTAACCACAATGGGATTCCCCATCAGTTCCAGCATCTCATCCTTGCGCCGGTATACGGCAAAGGCGCTGGTACAGACAGTCGTTTTCTGTGTTATGTGAACATCTATCTGCATAACAGCGGTTTCGGTATTCTGGTCGTACTCGATCCTGCTTGCAGCCGCTACAACCTCATTATCCGGATCGTCCATAGTCACGTCACCCTCAAGCAGGGCTATTTTGGTTTTACGGTCATACCGGAGAGAATTGCAGGTAAAATCAAAACCGCTTTCCAACTCCCTGCCCCGAATCCCTCCGAAAGCGATAATATACCGAAAATTCGTATCCGAAAGCTCTATCGTATCCGCATACACCTCCAGAGCAGAGGACTCTATCCAGGCGCTTCCGGTCAGTTTCGTATACTCGGAATCGGAAGCAACACTGCCGTTCATCCGATCCGCCTTGAAGTAAATCACATCGGGTTCTGATTCTTGTTCTTGAAGAATCGAAGATTCTTCAAGAACTTCACTTGAGAGAACATCATTCCCCGGAGTTTGAGCAGAAAAAGGAAGAGATAACAAAGTCAGGAATATGAAAAGAGTCACCTGTGTTTTTGCAAACACCCGCAGGGTATTCACAACCTGTTGCCGGAACATACCCATCACTCCATCTCTCCCGATACAAACATACCGTTTATAGTGTGTCCGAACTCATACTCCATGGTAATTCCGCTGGCGGCAAAGCCGTAACCGGTCATCTCAAGAAAACTGCCGTCTGATTCCCGCTTTATGCTCACCAGATCCCCGCTTCCCGAAACAAGCTGTTCATTTTTTCCGTTCCAGCGAAGGCTCTCGCTCAACACTTCTACACCATCGGTTTTACTCTCGAACACAGCGCCGTCGAGAAGTATGTACTCCTCGGTTTCCTGACTGCCGTAAAGAGAACCTGCTGCTCCGGCGGACTGCTCGGCTCCGGCGGAATCGTAACTGATAAATCGAATATCACTGCCGTAAAAGGAATTTTCTTCTTTGTACTGCTCCAACAGCGCCGCCTCAAAGGAGAGAGAACGGACACTGTCTTCAACCCGGTTCAGAGTAACGGCGGTAAAGATGAATTCCGGAACTTCGTCATCATTCTCCGCATCCCGCAAATATTGCAGGCTGCACCCCGCAAACAGGATACAGCACAGCGGTATAAATACAAGTAACCTATTCAGCAGCAACCTCGATACGGGACGCCGCGCCGATGAAGGATGAAAAAACCTTATGGGGTTCACCGGGACGGGACACAAATTCAGGATGAAACTGAACACCCAGCGCCCAGGGGTGGTCTTTCCACTCAAAGCTTTCTGCAAGGTATCCATCCAGGGAGAGTCCGGTCACCAAAAGACCTTTCTCTTGCAACTGCGGGGCATATTCCCGGTTGAATTCGTATTCGTTCCGGTGCCGTTCAACTATCTCAAGGCAGCCGTATATCGAAGCGATAAGGCTCCCTGCTGTCAAGGTAATCGTATTATTTCCGAGCCGCGCCATTCCGCCGGAACTGAGTCCCCCGTGTTCCTCCGGCAGGCTTATCACCGGGCAGGTGGTATGGGGCATATATTCGGTGGAATCCGCATCTTCCCAGTCGAGAACCGAACGAGCCATCTCTACAGCCATGAGCTGCATCCCCAGATCGATCCCCAGATAGGGGATATGCTGTTCCCTGGCATACTTGATAGCCGCCAGGAGACCGAGGAAGCCCCGCTGTCCGTAACCGCCCGGGATAAGAATTCCCTGAATACCATCAAAATATCCGGCTACATCCCCCCCAGAAGTTTCCAGTTTTTCCGCATCGATATTTTTGATATCCAGCTGCATATCATGGGCGGTAGCGGCGTACAAGAGCGCCTCCCGCACCGATTTATAGCAATCATCGAGGTCGCTCTTCTTTCCCACCATCCCGATGGTAACCGTCTTTTCTGCACTCTGCAGGCGGGAAAGAAACTGCTCCCATGAAGAAACATCTGCGGTACCCCCGGTAAGGCCGAGTTTTTCCATCACCACCGTATCGAGTCCCTGACTGTGAAAGGACAAGGGCAGCTCGTAGAGGCTTTTCTCCACATCGATGGAAGAGAGTACCGCATTTTTTTCAACATTACAGAAGAGGGCGAGCTTATTCCGCAGCTCATCTTCGAGTCCCTTTTCCGCACGGCAGAGCAATACATCCGGCTGTATACCGATCTCCTGCATCTGCTTGACCGAGTGCTGGGTAGGCTTTGTCTTGCGCTCCCCGCCGGTAACTGTCGGAATCAGGGTTACGTGAAGAGACAGCGCATTCCCCCTGCCCTGCTCCCTGATAAGCTGCCGGGCAGCCTCAAGGAAGGGTATAGACTCAATATCCCCGACAGTCCCCCCGATTTCGACAATCGTAACATCGGCTCGTGAAGATTCTGCGACATACAGAATCCGGCGCTTGATCTCATCGGTGATATGAGGGATAACCTGTACGGTACGGCCATTGTATTTCCCTGCCCGTTCATTTCTGATAACAGCTTCATATATCTTTCCGGTGGTGATCGAATTTGCCTGGGTGAGCTGTACCTTCGTGAACCGGGAATAATTTCCCAGATCCAGATCGGTTTCCGCTCCATCCGCTGTTACATAGACCTCTCCGTGCTGATAGGGACTGATAGTTCCCGCATCCACATTGATATACGGATCACACTTCATCATGGCAACCGTTAAACCATGACATTCCAGGAGACTTCCGAGAGCGGAAGCGGCAACGCCTTTACCAAGGCTGGAACAAACGCCGCCTGTTACAAAAATAAACTTACTCATATAATAAGATATTCCCATCATGAAGCAGTTTTGTCAATGCGATTATCTGCCGATAGATTAATGAGTGAACTTATGGATACATTTGAACGGTTAGTAACAGGTATGAGCGACGATGAGCGCCAAAAACTCCTCAAGCAGTGCGCCACGATCTCGGACGAAGAGACGACTCTGTCATCTTCGCCGCTTACGGAAGATGAACCTGAACTCGATATTACAGCAAAACTGAAAGAGGAACACCTTCTGCTCAGGCTATGGCTGTTTCTCAAGAAAATATTCTCCAACACCCCTGTCGAGGTTTCCTATAACACCTATCTGGTAGACGGGATACTTAAAACGATTGGTAAAACCTCCCCGGATCTCTATGATTACAAAAACAACTACCTTTTGGAAGGCTTTCTGAACTATATCAATGAGTTGCAGCAGGTAATCGGATTCTTCCGGGAATCGGTCAAATTCGCAGAGGATAACCGGGGGAATTTTTTCGTTTTTCTGGGTTCCCTGATTATGAAGAACGTAAACGAACAGATAGCCTCAGATGTAGATCCCTTCCGCCTGCCAAAGGATGCGATTGCTTCTCCGGAACAGCGGAATAGTCTTATCCGTAAACTCGATGTCATCCTGCAGGAGGTTCCGGTTTCGGAAAAGGAGCGTATGTACGCCGCTGTCCAGACCATGGAATGGATGAAAAGCTTCGTCCATCTGCCGGTAGACAAGTTTGCCTCCCGTTTCGCAGCTCCCGGCAACGCCCGTCCAAGCGCCCCCCTCAACACTGTCTCGGATGAACTGGAAAACTTTGCCCAGGTCTTATGTTCCGCAAGGAAGATACAGCCCATCCTCATAGAAGCGCGGTATATGTTCAGTGTTCAGACTCGCCTTGAGGAAGAAGATTTTGATATAGAAGCCGAAACAGAAGGCTTCATGTCCTCTGCAAAGGAGCAAATAGCCCTGATACGGATGTTTATCAGTTCCATACCCTTAAAAAAACTGAC
>JAITWB010000193.1 GCA_031285525.1 Spirochaetaceae bacterium | reverse complement strand
GTTGCGGATGCCATGACCGGGCAGAGTGCGGTGGACGTAGCCAAATCCTTTGACGAGCGGGTCGGTCTTTCCGGGGTTATCCTTACTAAATTCGACTCCGATGCCAGAGGCGGCGCGGCGCTCTCCCTCAAGAGTATCACCGGCAAGCCCATCCTCTTTATCGGTATGGGCGAAAAGATCGAAGACCTGGAGCCTTTCTATCCCGACCGTATCGCAAGCCGTATCCTCGGCATGGGCGATATCGTCTCTCTGGTCGAAAAAGCCCAGGAAACCATCGATGTTGCGGAGGCAGAGAAGCTCCAAAAGAAGATGGTCAACGAGACCTTCACCTTACAGGATATGCTGGAACAGCTCCAGCGGGTAAAGAAGATGGGCTCCATGCAGTCCCTCATGGACATGATCCCCGGACTCGCCGGACAGATCAACGAGTCCGATATCGATACCGCCCAGATGAAGCGGCAGGAAGCGATAATCCTCTCCATGACGATGAAGGAACGGATGAACTATCTCATCATCGGACCCAACCGCCGCAAGCGGATCGCCAAAGGTTCAGGCTCTTCGGTAGCGGAAGTAAACCGTCTCATCAAGCAGTTTGAAAAGACGAAGCTCGCCATGAAGAAGCTCGCCAAGAACAAGGGTATGCAGGCTCGGATGATGCAAGGCTTGGGCGGCGGCGGTTTTCCCTTCTAAAACTGCTTATTTACAGAGAAAAGATTGCAAAATTGCAGAAAATTTTGCAATCACATGAGTAAACATACTACTCTTGATAATGTAAGGAAGTGAGGTATTCCCTGATTTCCGCAAAGTCTTTTGAGGAGGTATGTTATGATTTTTGTAAGAAAGTTGGTCGCAGTAATCGGGTGTATTTGTTTATTCTCCGGTTTGGCGTTTGCGCAGACTCAAGGAGCGCCTGCTGCTGCGGAATCGGTCTCCAATGCGCTGAACGGTTTAATCGGTATCGAAAAGGCCGAAGAAATCGCCCTCGGTCAGGTTGCAGACGGAATACTCGTAAGCTCGAAGCTGGAGAAAGACGGCGCAATGTCCTTTTATGAGGTCAACATCGTCAACGACACACTGCGCTATTCATTCGAGATGAACGCAGAAGACGGCGCTGTGCTGGAATTCACCGAAAGACCCCTTCGGGTCGGCCAAGACCAGTCGGCCACAGGAAGCGGTCCGATTTATCAGGAAGATGCCGAAGTTATTGCCCTTGAGAAAGCAGGTAGCGGTACTGTGTACCGAATCGAACGGGACAGCGACATTGAAGCCACCGTCTACAAAGTACATATCAGAGACGCTGACTATCTGTACTCCGTTGAAGTGGAACGCGCTACCGGCGCCATTCTCGCATTTACCAAGCAGATGAGATAACACAGAATCTGGTACTGGTTCAGAGAACACTGATGTCTACCGAGTGCATACATCAGTGTTTTTTTATCTACGAACCCTATTCGAAACAGCTCATTCAGCAGGGGTAAAGTGAAAGCTCTTCATAGAGCCGCTCTGTAAGGAGTCACTTCCCCCAGAAACTTCCTTAATCGTGCCGATTCCGGGATATACCAGATGCATCCCTGCAACCGGTATCCCATTGGCGGCAACATATTCCAGTATGGTCTTGCGGGTTGCCGCCGCCATGACAGGGTCTGTGTCGAAGTTGATGGACACCTCGGGAACGGGGATCTGTATCTCCATGGCATGAACCAGATCTCCCCAGATGAGCAGCGACTTGCCTTTAGAACCCACCGTATATACTGTATGCCCCGGAGTATGCCCGAATGCCGCTATCGCTGTAATGGCTGGAAGAAGCTCTTGCGAAACAGCGCCGATAGTTGCGGGCGCAAAGGTTTTTACCCGCTCCCCATAGGGCGCCAGAGCCGCTTTCACGTTCTCGGCATTGCTCCAAAAGCGCAGTTCCTGTTCCGCCAGATACACATCCGCCTTGGGGAAGAGAGGCTTCCCGTCGCGCTGGAGACCGCCGATGTGGTCGCCGTGCATATGGGTCATCAATACTGCATCGACCGCATCCGGAGTGACTCCCAGGGTCTGCATATTCTGAAAGAGGTTGGTGCCGAAACCGGTATCAACGAGGATAATCTGCTTTGGGGTTTTGACCAGAAAGGCGTTGGTTGCCGTGGCATAGGTTCCGTCGGGAAGGTACTTTTTCAGCGTTGCTTCGTCGGCTCCGATAAGCCGGGAAGTGTTGCTCCGTGAGCTGTTTTCGACAAGGACGCTCACTTCGCAGTCCCCCACGGTGTAGGTAAACACGTTCGTACCTGCGGCGAAAACAGTTCCGTACATACTTAATGCGAATAACATAAGTCCTCCTGCGATTCGGTGTTTCATTTTACCGCTCCTGTATATTTTCTTGATGCCTTACTCCGTCATCTTTGCCAACGTATGCTGTATCCATATCCGGGCGAGGGAATAGTAGCTGTCCCGGGTAAGGAGGAATTTGAAGAGCGCTTTTTCGTAGAGACCCATATAATAGTAGCTTTCCCCAAGGTAGAAGTTCACTTTGGCGGTTATCTCAGCGGATCTTCTGATGGAAAGGAAGCTGGTCAGTTCAGCCTCTGCGGTTTCCCATTTTCCGGTAGCGAAGGAGCCGTTGATAATCTGAGAGAGTGCGTACCGCTCACCGCCTGAATCAGGGGTGGTGTCTCCGGGGAAAAGCCATGGTTCTGGGGGTATTGAACGGGGTTTCTGTTCCGTGAAATCGGACAACTCCGTGAGCATCGCTATGACGTCAGGGGAAAAGATATCCGCCGTCTCCCGGCGGGGGAGGATGTTCAGAAAGGGGAGCGGGATAGGACGCACCGAGAGCATCGTTCGGGAAGCGGCGGGAACGGTGCTCGCCGCAACGGAGACAGCCAGAGAGGTGGTGGTTTCCTCCGGGAGAAAGGTTATCTCTCCGGTTCTGATAAGCTGTTCGTCCGCAAGGGCATAGTAGTAGGGAACTTCCGGAATGGGGTAGTCTATGTAGGGTCCCCCGGCATCAGAGAAGGTGCCGACGATTATGGCGGAGCTGAGGCTTGCCATGTCGGTAAAGGGGATGGTAGAGCGGTACATCACGAGCTGCCTTCCTCTGGGGACGCTTTGCCAGGTGAGAATGACCGTCTCCTCCTGAACGATGGCGGTTAATCGGGTGATAACAGCGGGTTCCGGGATGGGTTCTTCCCGCTTTGTTGAAATGATTCCGGTTACGGTGGCATTGAGGGAAGGAATGATCGTGCCGTTTACCGTTCCGTCTGCATCCTCAACCAGTACAGCGTAATAGAATTCTCCTGGTGAATCAGGTGTGTCGATATATTCCGCCTCGGTCTCTGGAATGGTTCCCTGAAGGGTGGCAAGAACCGGAAGGGTTTCTGTGTCGAGGGAGCTGATGGGGCTCGACGATCTGAGGATGCGGTATGTGTGAACCGGAGCCGCAGGGGGAGTCCAGTTGAGTATTATTGTATCTTCCTCTTCCCGGGCGGTGAGACCTGATACGGTCTGCTGCCCATAGAGGGTCATGGAAAAAAAGAGGAGAAGGAGGCAAAACCAGGCGGAACGAAGTTCCGGTGCGGAACTTTGTTCCGGAGAGCGTTTTCTATTCATATTGTTATAATCGGCTATTATTCGGTATTTGACAAGATGAAATGATTATCCTATGATCAAGACCTGAGTCTAATGGAGTACATTAATGGATAGAAAAATCGGTATCGTATTCGGAGGCGGCGGCGGACGGGGGGCATATCAGGTAGGCGTGTGGAAGGCTATACGGGACGCAGGGCTGGAGAGCTCGTTTTCCGCAGTCTCCGGCTGTTCCGTAGGCGCGCTGACGGCGGTCATGTTTGCCCAAGGGGATTACGAGTCGCTCTACGAAATATGGAGCAATCTTAAACGGGAAACGGTTCTGTTTCCCCGAAGAAACATCCCCTCTCTCCCCAAAGCGGTTAAAGCCGTCGATAAGCGTATGCAGCCCCGGCGAAGCTTGAGTTTCGGGATGTGGTCGTGGCTGGGACTGCTGGAAACCATGATGCGGTACTGCGACTTCGACAAACTAAAGAGTAATTCCACCGAGCTGTATACCGCCGTTACGGGTATCATGAATAAGCGGAACCGTCCGGAGCATCTCAAGGCGTTCTTCAAGTTTTTTAGAAACGAACAGTTCGGAACACCGAGGTATATAACCAAGGGAGAGCTTTCTTCGGCGGAGGAGCTCTACGCAGCCCTTATCGCTTCCTGTGCCATGCCCGGAGTCTATCCTGCCATGCTCATCGACGGAGTAAGCTGTTACGACGGCGGTCTCTGGGAGGTGCATCCCATTCAACCCCTTGCCGATGCAGGGTACACGGACATCCTCGTGGTGACCCTCTATGACCGGGAGCCTGCCAACGTTGCGGCTTTCCGTCAGGCGGGATGCAATATCTCTGTGGTGCGGCCGGAAAAAAGCTTCGGTTCTTTCAAGGATGCGACCCTGGATTTCGACGGCAGTCACTTTGACTATAAATTCAACCTCGGCTATGCCGATGCGCTTCCGGTTGCCGAGTCGATGATGCGCAGTTTAGGGAAGTAGTCATTTATGGAAGATAACAACGGCTCCGCTGGTTACAGCGCCGAGCACGGCAGCGCTGTTCATAGCGCCGCTCTCAATCATACCGCCCAACACCTTCTTTCGGCAGTGCTCTGGGAACTCTTTGTAGTCCCCACCGTATCGATGCACCTGGGAACCTCAGGCAATACCATCGATGTGGACACCGCTGATTTCACTCCTGAAATGGCTCGAAGGGCGGAAGAAACTGTACAGTCTGCCATAGAGGCGGATTTTCCGATAATCATCCATCTCTGCCCGCCGGAAGACCTCTCTTCCTTTCCTCTCAGGCGTAAACCTCCCGAGGATGCAGAGGTGGTCAGGATTGTAGAAATTCAGGGAATCGACTTCTCCCCCTGCAGCGGCGATCATCTGTCTTCCCTCGGCAGGATTAGACTCCTGCGTATTTCAGGCTGGGAAAAATACAAGGGAATGACACGGATATATTTTAGCGCAGGACACGATGCCTGGGACTTTGACAGCGCCGTCAGGGATACCCTGGTGGAAGCGGCGGCAATCCTTGAAATCAGTCCCCCGGAGCTTCCCGGCAGGGTGACTACCCTCATGGCTCACACTGCGGAACTGGAAAAAAAGCTCAAAAACCTGACCGTCCTCTGGATTGCAGGGGAAGTACGATCATTCAGGGAAACTATTGCAGCCCAAACCGCCGCAGGAGGACAGGCTGTTGCCTCCCGCTCCTACGAAACCGCTGACGCAGAAACGGTTCTCCTCGCAGCGAAGGAGTGTTCTCTCAAGCTGGCAGTTCCGGCGATTTTTGCAAGCATCCCCTCGCTTACCCTCATCTGCACTGCCCCGAAGAACAGCCCCTGCAATCTGAAGGAACTGCTGCTTCCAGTCTTTTCTGCAAATAAAGGCAAGGGCGGCGGCGGACCTTCACTCATCCGGGGCGTATTTGATTCCCCGGAGGAGCTGGAAAGGTGCCGCCTTGCATGTATGGAGCTGCTTACTCTGCAATCCCCTCGATATCCTTGAAGTATCTCACCGTGCCTACCTTCAGCTCGTCAGTGGCATCTTCATCGGCGATGAGAACGGCGCTTTTGTGGAGTTGGAGGACGCTGATGGTCCACATCTGGGAGATGCCTTCTTCAACAGCGTGTTTGAGGGCATGAGCCTTGTTATGTCCGGTCACCAGAATGAGGACTTCCTGGGAGTCGGTGATGGTTCCAACGCCGACAGTGAGGGAGGTGCTGGGAACCTGTGACATATCGCCGCCGAAGAAGCGGGAGTTTACCACTTTGGTTTCCTGGGTAAGGGTTTTTACCCGTGTCCGAGATGCCAGGGAAGAACCGGGTTCGTTGAAGGCGATGTGCCCGTCTACGCCGACGCCGCCGAGGAAGAGGTTTATTCCCCCTGCATCGACGATGGCCTTCTCGTATGCCGCACATTCAGCGGTCAGATCCGGCGCCATTCCGTTGAGGATATGGACGTTTTCCTTCTTTATGTCTACATGGGAGAAGAAATTGTCCCACATAAAGCGGTGGTAGCTCTGGGGATGATCTTCGGCGAGGCCGACATATTCATCCATGTTGAAGGTTACCACGTTGGCAAAAGAGACTTTCCCGGCCTTATATAGACGGATAAGCTCCTTGTAGGTTCCCAGGGGGGTCGAACCGGTGGGAAGCCCCAGTACAAACGGCTTCTGCGGTGTGGGGTTAAAAGCGGTGATCTTGCTGGCAATATAATTTGCCGCCCATACGGAACAAGCCGTATAATCAGGACGAATTACTAAACGCATACAAACTCCTCTGAATAGTACAAAATTACGTCTTTTATTATACAGTGAAATGGTTTGTTTTGATAGTGCAAAAGGGAAATCTCTTGCAGAGAGGGGAGTCTCGGTATATGATTGATAGAGACTATATCTTAAAGGAGACATGCTGATGCTTTCCATGAACGATCCGAAGATCCTTTCCGAGGGAAAGGGTTCTGTAGTAATTGAGGCGCCGGGGAAAACCGACTATTTTATCGATATGAATACGGGAAATGCACCTGCCAATGCGCCCTTCTGTTATGAGAAACAGGAGGGGGATTTTGTCATGCGGGCAAAGGTAAAGCCTGCATTTGCCAAAACCTTTGATGCCGGAGCGCTGTTTGTGTATGACACCGCCAAAAAGTGGGTAAAATTCGCCTTTGAGCTTAGCGATCTCGGTTATCCCTCGGCAGTGTCTGTCGTCACCGACAAGGTTTCCGATGACTGCAACGGCGAGTCCCTGGAGGGCAAAGAGGAAGTGTGGCTCCAGCTCTGCCGGAAAGGTGATAACTGGGCGCTTCACTATTCAGAGAATGGGAAGAAGTGGAATATGGTCCGCTATTTCAGCCTCAAGATGAAACCTGTTGTGAAGGTCGGCTTCCTCGCTCAGTCTCCCACAGGAAAGGGCTGCATCGTTGAGTTCAGCGGGATGAAACTAACCGAGTATAACTTGAAGGATATGAGAAAGGGCGTATGACCTTGCTTTTGGGATCGG
>JAITWB010000181.1 GCA_031285525.1 Spirochaetaceae bacterium | reverse complement strand
GGAGCAAAGAGCAGGGAGCAAAGAGAAGGGAGTAAAGAGCAGGGAGCAGGGAGCAAAGAGCAGGGGGGTGGGGGGATAGGTGTTTCGGGGTTGTCGCCGGTTGATATGGTGTCGGTTTTTCCGGTGGGGGAGGAGCCGTGGGAGGCTGAGTCATCGGGGTTGCATTGGGAGTTGGCGAAGGTGCAGTGGCGGCGGGGGATATCGAGTTTGAGTAATAGGATATCAGAAGAGTTTTTTCTTGCGAAGAAATCGGTTCATATAAAAGCTGTCGAAGGAGCCTTTCTGGTAACTATTCCCTTGGGAACCGAAGTAAAAATATATTAGGCATATTTCAAGAAAAAAAGAGATGAGTCCGCTTTCGGCGAACCCATCTCCTTATAAGGTTGTTATTTCTGTTCGAGTACTGCGATTCCGGGGAGGGTTTTGCCTTCCAGGAATTCCAGGGAAGCGCCGCCTCCGGTGGATACGTGGCTCATTCTGGATGCGAGGTTGAATTTGTTGACCGCCGCTACCGAGTCGCCGCCGCCTACAACGCTGACAGCGCCTTTGTCGGTTGCTTCTGCAACGAAGTGGGCGACCTCTTAGGTTCCTTTTGCAAAGGCATCAAACTCAAAGACTCCCACAGGACCGTTCCATACTATGGATTTTGCTCCGCGGATAAGATCCTTGTAGATGGCTACGGTTTTGGGTCCAACGTCCATTCCCATGAGGTTATCGGGGATATCGAGACCGTCAACGGCAATAGCCGCTGCGTCGGGAGAGAAGGACTCTGCACCGAGGTGATCCACAGGGAGCACGATACGGACATTCCGCTGTTCTGCCGCAGCGAGGAGATCCTTTGCGGTACCGATAAAGTCATCCTCTACAAGGCTCTTGCCGATGGTGTGGCCTTGAGCTTTGAGGAAGGTGTATGCCATACCGCCGCCGATGATGAGGGCGGAAGCGTTTTTAAGCAGGCTTTCGAGAACTGCGATCTTGGAAGATACCTTTGCGCCGCCGATGATGGCAACCATCGGTTTAGGAGGATTGGTGACCATGGGTTCGAGGTATTTGACTTCCTTTTCCATAAGGAAACCGCCGACCTTTACTGACATGAATTCAGCGATGGTGGCAGTGGAAGCGTGAGCCCGGTGGGCTGTTCCAAAGGCGTCGTTTACATAGACATCGCCGTAGGAAGCGAGTTCCTTTGCGAGTTTGCGCTGTTCATCCAGATCCTTGGCTGTTTCTTCCGCATGGAAGCGGGTGTTTTCGAGCATGAGAGTGGCGCCTTCGGGGAGGGCGTCTACCTTTGCCTTCTGTCCAAAGCAGGAATCAGCGAATTCTACGGGTTTACCCAGCAGTTTTGCGAGGTATTCCGCAACGGGCTTCATCCGGTGTTTTCCTGCGATATAGGTGTCCATATCAAAGGCCTGGCCGGATTTCTCGGCTTTTTCCTTTGCCTTTTTGGCATCCTTCGCAGGATCTCCCAGGTGACTCATGAGAACGAGACTCCGGGGACTCTGTTCCAGAATGTATTTTATCGTGGGGAGCGCTGCCTGTATGCGGGTGTCATCCTGAACGACACCAGCCTTCATGGGCACATTAAAATCGACACGCATGATAATGCGTTTTCCCTTCAAGTCAATATCCTTGACTGTTTTGATCATGGGGAATTCCTCCGTATTGAAAAAAGTTATAACCTACTGTAAATATATCAGGAAGAACGAAAAAAATCAATAAACTAATATCTCATAAAACAGTTGCGGGATCCTGAAAATGCCCTTATACTGATAGGCATGATGGAATTGGCAGATATATTGAAACAGGCAGGGTATGAGGGAACGGAGTTGACCTTTGAGAATATTTACAAAGGGTTCCTGCGAAAGCCCCACCTGCTGGAGCGTCCATTACTTGAATATGCACGGCTGGATCAGCTGCGTAATCTCATCAATATTCCCCATGAAGCGGGAAGCGATGTGGAGCATTTTCTACAGCCCCTGGAAGCGGACACTGAAAAGAAGACCGTTATCCGTTTTATATTGTATGCCATGCTGGATGACTCTCCCCTGGTAAGCCATCGGTGGGATGACGTACCCTATCCGGTATTCTTTGAGAGGGCGCAGCACGGTCTGTTTCGGATGGTTGTTATCTTTGCAGCCCTTGATCGGGGGCGCTATTTGCGGGAGCAGCGGAAGTTTCCGGTTGAAAAGGTAAAACCCCTCCTGGCGGAAGCCCGAAGCAATATTATGAAGCGCAGGGAGAAGACCGGCGAGTGGGGCGGGAGTGACCTCAACTGGGTAGTGTGCCGTGTTTCCCACTATATGACCCGCCAGGGAAATCTCTATATTATCCCTTGTGTGCTGTCGGATATCTATTTTACCATGTACAAGAACGACTGGACTCGGCAGACTACGGCGTTGTGCGATCCTGATATGGCTGTGCGGGAAGGCGGTCAGCCTACACTGATCCCCAAAGAGGGTACTTTTTTAACGAAATTCAGCGAAACCGATACTGCCGTAACCGGAACCCCTATCGATCCAAGAGGGGTGATCATGAATAAATCGGTGCAGCTTGATAAAAAACTCTGGCACCGGGCAATGGGAAAAGGTGATATCGCCTATGAATTGTATATTCCCCAAGGGATACCCTACGAACCAGCCCATTTTCTGCTGTCATTCAGACATGCCATCGAGTTTTACGGGAGATATTTTCCCGAAATGAAATTCTCCGCTTTTTTCTGCCTCTCTTGGCTGTTTTCGCCGCAGATAGACAAGCTCATACAGAATACGGAGAGCCGTATTATAGAAATCTTTCGTCAGGGATTTATTATTCCGGAGCGCTCTGAGCTATCGGTGTTTTTTAGATTTATCTTCGGACACTCTAATATCGATATAAAAACGGTACAGGCAAACACATCGCTGCAAAAAAATCTGATCGCCTATCTCCGTGAAGGGAATCAGGTGAACTGGGGGCGTTTTGTCTATCTTCTGGAAGACCTCGACCGCTGGGGGAGTAAGCCCTACCAGAGTCAAGTACAGGTGTGACGGTTCGATTTTATTTCACTACAAAGAAAAAAACCGGAGAAAGCCCAAAAGCCTTCCCCGGTTTTTTTTCATTAGAACCTTGCGAATATACGCTTATTTCTTGTCAACGTACTTCAGGAGGTCTACAACGCGGTTTGAGTAACCCCATTCGTTGTCATACCAGGACACGACCTTGAAGAACCGCTTCTCGCCCTTCAGGTTATTCTCAAGGGTTGCGAGGCTGTCATAGATCGATGAGTGTGAGTTGTGAACGATGTCAGTAGACACGATTTCTTCGTCACAGAATGCGAGGTATCCCTTCATGTAGGTCTCAGAGGCCTTCTTGAGGGCTGCATTGATTTCTTCGATAGAAGTATCTTTTTCAGTGCGGAAGGTGAGGTCTACGACAGATCCGGTGGGGGTAGGTACACGGAAAGACATTCCGGTGAGCTTTCCCTTTGTTACAGGGAGAACTTCACCAACTGCTTTCGCAGCGCCGGTGGTGGAGGGGATGATGTTGATTGCTGCAGCACGTCCGCCCCGCCAGTCTTTGAGGGA
>JAITWB010000164.1 GCA_031285525.1 Spirochaetaceae bacterium | reverse complement strand
ATCCCGCCGCAGGTCCCATGGTGTCGTATCTAAAGGAGAGCCGCTGCCTTCCCTTCATTGTAGGGATCATGAGGGCGGCGCAGAGGGAAGCCTGTCCCAGCACCATGGTTTCGAGTACTCCCAGCCCGTGGTTTGCCCGCATCTGGTTTATAAAGCGGGTACCGTTAAAGAGCGCCCCCCGCAGGGTGTAGCCTTTGGCTGTTCCATTGGACCTTCCTTTTAACGGAATTTCACCCATCATGAAGATGGACATTCCGTCTTTTTCTATAGCATTGAGCTGTGTAACCAGCGTTTCATCGGTTATCGGAGCCTGTATCATGTCTTTTCCTCCATTATATACGGTAAAATATACTAAAAAGTTCCTTTGAGGGAAATAGTATTCGGATTTTCATTCAAATTAGTTTTTGTCGTGACAAAAATACCAATGTTGATTATATTATAGGTAATAATCTTTTTGAGGTGACTGCTATGACGGATCGTGTCAAGATCATGGTACCTGGTTCAGATGGAACGTCTGTTCCACAGGAAGGTACCTTAATGAACATTTCTTCGCAAAAAGAGGTATACTCAGAGTATTTCCTTGATGATGGGAATAAAATATTAATTAAACAAAACGTGAATTCAATAGTAAAGATGGATTATTTGGATCAATTTGGGGATCCTGTCTATGTTGTAGAAGCTTCAACTGAACTAAAGCTCGTTCAGAATCATAAACAGGAAAATGTTTAGTATGACACAAAGTTTTGTGGTCAACCCAAGTCAAACGCAGGATAGTATTATTACAAGGGTTTACTCTAACGATGTTTCATCAAATGAAAAGGTATACTATTTCACAAACCGGAGCGGCAGCCGCCTTATTATTGATAATAACAATCATTGTTTCTTTTTGGATAGTTTTACCATAAAACGGGATATATCACCTCTTTTTAATAAGGTCGTAACAAATCTGATAGAAAAAAAGGAACATCTTGCTCTTCAACTCAATTATGAGTTTGGTAATTTGACGGAAGAAGAGTTTAATACTCAGGAAGAGAGATACTTGAAAGAACCCGAGGTAATCGATAAAAAGGCTCTTGCGAATGACATCCAAATGCTCTTTGATTTTACCGGCAGGGCATTTGATGCGATAGAGTTATCAGAAATGTTTAACTGTGAGATCGAAGCTGCTGAGGACTCTATCCAACAGTTGCTTTTTAATGGGGGTACTAATGCCTGATGTTTGTCTACCCAATCAATCGATTGAAGGAAAAAAGATAACAGGTACATCCAGAAAGCCTATACAGTTTATTAAGAAGTATAAGAGAAATGATCGTATCCTATACGAATTTAAAGTCAGTTTTGATGTTAAGTCATCTATCGAAGAAATGCTGGATTTCGATAATCAGAAGATTCGTGATAATGCCTATACCCAGCGTGACAACACCATAGTGTGCAAAAATGCTGTAATACAAAGCCTGAAACAGAAATGTTCAACCGAGAAAGGCAGTAATATATCCGCTACCCATAGTGCATTTGTATGGAAGTATCCGCAGCAAACGAATGTTATGGTTATAACAGCTCATGAAGAGATACAAAACGCAATCAATAAACGAAAAGAGTTAACCCAAGGAGGACAACCATTACTATGACACAATTTTTTTTTGAACATACCGGGAAGGGCAAGACCTTTATCATTGCCGAAATAGGAACCAGCCACGGCGGTTCTCTGGACAAGGCGAGGGCGCTTATCGATGCGGCCGCTGCAAGCGGGGCGGATTGCGCTAAATTCCAGTGGGTCTATGCGGATGAGATACTGCATCCCGATACCGGATTTGTCACGCTCCCCGGCGGACAGATTTCCCTCTACGAACGGTTCCGGGAGCTGGAGATGCCCCCCTCTTTTTATGCTGAACTCAAAGCCTATACCGAGTCTCGGGGGCTCATCTTTCTCTGTTCGCCCTTCGGGATACGAAGCCTTGCTGAGCTTGCCGCCCTTGCGCCGAAGGCTATCAAGATTGCGTCTCCTGAACTGAACCACTTTCCCCTGCTCGAAGCCGCCGCCGCCGTTACCGGGGAGGATGGGGTTCCGGTGCCGCTTATCTTGTCGTCGGGGGTGTCCCTGCTGGAGGATATTGAGAAGGCGCTTGCCTTGACGGCTGATGTACCCAACAGGGCGCTGCTTCATTGCATAACCAGTTATCCGGCTCCTGAGGAGGAGTATAACCTGCGGCTCCTCACCAGCCTTTCATCCGTTTTCGGTATACCCCTGGGAATAAGCGACCATTCCCTCGATCCGGTGCTGGTGCCCATACTCTCGGTTGCCTGCGGCGGTGTGGTGGTGGAAAAACATATAACCCTGGACAATTCTGGCGACGGCCTGGATGATCCTGTTGCCCTTACCCCGGCTGAATTTGGGCGGATGGTTCAGGCTGTCCGAACCGCAGAAAACCAGACTCCTCAGGAGATAATAGAACAGGCTTCTATCGAATACGGGCGCACCCGGGTAGAGGCAGTACTGGGAAGCGGAAAGAAGAGGCTTGCCCCCTCTGAGGCGGCAAACTATCGCCGGACAAACAGGAGTCTCCATTTTATGCGGGATCTGCCTGCGGGGGCGGTGATAAAAGAAGCTGACGTTGCCGTCTTGAGGACTGAAAAGATACTTACCCCCGGTATTTCGCCGGAGTTTCTGGGTCAGGTAAAAGGGGCAGTGCTTGCGAAAAAGGCGGTGAACGGGGAAGGTGTGAACTGGGAGCATTTGGTGGAGCGGTAGGGGGATAACGGATGTTGATTTATAGCTCTCATTGTTTTATGATAGAAAGGTATTTGTAGAGGAGCAGGAAAAGCATATGCGGTTAAAAACTATCTCCCTTGAGAACTGGAAAAACTTTCGTTCCCTGCACTGTGAAATAAACGACAGGTTATTTGTTGTCGGCGCCAACGCATCAGGGAAATCCAATTTTCTTGACGCCCTCCGTTTTATGCGGGATATCGTAAAGAATGGGGGCGGACTGCAACATGCAGTGTCACAGCGGGGCGGTATTTCCAAAATTCGCTGTCTTTCTGCACGGGAAAATCCGCTCATTGTGATTGAGCTTGAATTTATTGATGATAAAAACAATCAGTGGAAATATTCATTGTCCTTAACTCAGGAAACGAGAGGAAATCGAAATCCCATTATCAGAAAAGAGGTAATGTTAAAAAATGGACAGATATGTATCTCTCGTCCTGATGACAAGGATGAACAGGATAAAGAGCGTCTGACTCAAACATACATAGAACAGATAACAATGAACAAAGATTTTAGAGATATTGTTACTTTTCTTGGTTCAATTCAGTATATGCATCTGGTTCCGCAGTTATTGAAATTCCCAGAGGCCTTTTCTGGTCCTGATTTACCAGAGGATCCCTTTGGCAAAGGTTTTTTGAGGACTGTCGCAAAAACCTCAGTGGATACACGTAATTCCCGGTTGTCAAAAATTCAAAGAGTATTACAAATTGCGGTTCCTCAATTACAGAATTTAAAATATATTGATGATATCGGACAACCCCATCTTGAAGTAACCTATGAACATTGGAGACCGAATGGAGCGAAACAAACTGAAATACAGCTTTCAGACGGAACCTTGCGTCTGATAGGATTACTCTGGTCGTTACTTGCCGGAAAGGGAATTCTGTTGCTTGAGGAACCTGAATTATCTCTTCATGCCGCAATAATTGAACAATTACCTGAGTTATTTCACTCTATTCTGCGTTCAAAAAAAAGACAGTTAATCATTACCACCCATAGCTCTGAATTGTTATCCCATAGAGGGATATCTCTTTCTGAAATTCTCATGCTTCAGCCGGAAAATGAGGGAACAAAAGCCATACTTGCAAGGGATCGTCAGGAAATAGAATCTCTCTTGAAAGATGGATTAACCCCGGCAGAAGCTGTTTTACCATATACACGGCCTAAAATGATTCAGGGGTTATTATTCGAATGATGTATTTTACCTCTGTTTATGAAGATGAGATCACCCATCAGGTTATGCTCAGAATATATGGATTATTTACGGAATATATTTGTGAACACAAGACGATCCATTGCAGGGGAAACGGAAAAATAAAAAAACAAATTCACGCATATAATAATGCCGCACAATATGAGTATTATTTTGTCATAACAGATCTTGATAATTATGAGTGCGCTTCATCCTTGATTACAGATTGGTTACCGTATCAGCGTTCCGGCCAATTACTGTTTAGGGTTGCTGTTCACGAAGTTGAATCCTGGCTGCTTGCGGATAGGGAAAACTTTGCAGCCTTTTTTTCGATAAGTAAGGATATCATTCCAGCGGAACCTGATAATGAACCGGATCCAAAGCAAACAGTCATATCATTGGCAAAAAGATCAAGAAAAAGAGAGATACGGGAAGATATTGTCCCTATCGATGCTTATGCGAGTATTGGTCCTGGATATAACACTCAGTTTCAGAAGTTTATTCAACAGTTCTGGGATATTACCACAGCCCGTAAGCACTCTCCCAGTCTCGACAGGGCTATAAAATCATTTGAAGGAATAATCCGCTAATATTTCGAGCCCCTGTCCCATACTCAGACAGGCATATCACACAGAGATATATCTCTCTTCTACCTTGCAATAATCTCCGCAATAATCTTAAGCCCCCTGAGGGTCAGCAGTTTCTCAACCACTTTAAACGCATCGGTGATGGGCTGGAGGACGCTGTTGAGTCCTCCGGTGGCGATGACTTGAATCGCATCGGGAGCTATGCGGCCGCCCTCTGAGGAGGATAGATCCTGCTTTATCCTGCCGATGAGGGATTCTACGAGACCTTTGTAGCCGAAGACGATGCCGGACTGGATCGAGTGGATCGTGTTGGTTCCCAGGCTCGACGGCGGGGTTTCCAGGGGAACAGAGGGCAGCTGGGCGGTATTGTTGAAGAGCGCCTTTACTGCGGTGCCGAGACCGGGGGCGATGCTTACTCCAGAGATAAGCCCTGAAGAATTTATGGCGGTAAAGGTGAGGGCTGTGCCGAAGTCTACGACGATGCAGCTACTCTTGAACCGGGTATAGGCCGCCACGGCGTTGCAGACCAGGTCGGTACCGATTTCATGGATCGCTGACTCGGGCACCGAAACAGGGAGCCTGTCGTAGAGGGGAGGACCCAGTACGATGGGCTTTTTTCCGGTCATCATCTGTACCATCCTGATAAAGGGGCCGATGAGGAGGGGAACAACGGAGCTGAGGGCGGTGGATTGAATGTCCGCAGCGGATATGCCTGCGTCACGGAAGAGTGACAGTAGGATTGAGCTGTATTCGTCTCCGGTTCTGCGGGAATCGGAGTAGATCCGCCAGTCGTATTTGAGGGTGTCACCTTCAAAGAGTCCTACTACGATATTTGTGTTTCCGATATCTATGACCATCAGCATTGCGCTTTCTCCTACTTTTATATATCATAACGGTATGGAAACGCTTATACAACCCAGAGTGCTCAAGGGTTTTAGAGATTATTTGCCGGATGCCGAGATTCCCCGGGCATTGCTTATCGAAAAACTGACCGCTGTGTTTCGGGGGACAGGTTTTGTTCCTATTGATACGCCGGTGCTTGAATATACAGAGATTCTGCTTCGCAAGAGCGGAGGGGAGACGGAAAAGCAGGTCTTCCGTTTTGAAGATAAAGGCGGGCGTGATGTGGCGCTCCGGTTTGACCTGACTGTGCCTTTTGCCCGCTTTGTGGCGGAACATAAGAGTGAGCTCTATTTTCCGTTTAAACGGTATCATATTGCAAAGGTGTGGCGGGGGGAAAAGCCCCAGGCAGGGCGGTACCGGGAATTCGTTCAGTGTGACTTTGACATCGTCGGTTCCGACAGCGCCGCTGCGGACTTTGAGATATTGCTTCTCATGAAAACCTCTCTCGACGCTATCGGCGTGGAGGAGTGTACTATTAAGATAAACCATCGGGGCATTTTTAACCGCTTCCTCGACCGTATCGGTATGAAAGCGCAGAGCGAAGAGGTGCTGCGGGCGGTGGACAGGCTTGCCAAGGTGGGTGAGGCGGAAGTTAAAGGTCAGCTTGAGGCGCTTGTTCAGGATGGGGATTCTTCGGCAAAGGCACAGAATATCCTCGACTATATCCGGGGGGGCAGCTCCTTTGAACAGACACTTTCCATTATGGAAGAGAAGGCCGGGGGAGCAGG
>JAITWB010000146.1 GCA_031285525.1 Spirochaetaceae bacterium | reverse complement strand
TATGCCCGTCAGCTTCATGAACTGAGAAAGGATGGGGTCGCCAAGGTTGCATCTTTGAAGCAAGAAATTTTTTCTGTGAAAAGAAATAAGCTCATCGATCCTGAAACCAGGCAGAAGCTGATCGGCAGCCTTAAGCAGCAGGTAGGAGAGACGGAGCAGGTTGCCGCCGCCAACAGTGCTGAGGAGACGAGGATATCCCGGGAAGCGGTTGCATACTCGAATAATCTTGCTTCTGTGTATCATAAGCAGGTTGTGGCTGAAGAGACGAAGAATGAAGCCCTGCATAAGGGTTCGTACCAGAGTGATGTCAAGAAAATCAAGGCGGCGGCTGCCGCAGAGGAGCAACAGATTCGCTCCCGAACTGCTGGTTCCGATGGGTTGAAGGAAGAGTTGGAGACCCATCGGTTTGAGCTGCGGTCGAAGCTGTTTGATGCAAAGAGCAAGTACCAGTCTGCTGTCGATGCCTGCCGGGATGCGAAAAATCAGGCCTTTGTCGATCATGTGCAGATGAACAGAAATTTGAGGAATGGTAAAGCCGATTTTGCCGAGGATACCGCATTGAACTTTAGGAACTATATCTATAAGTTCAAGATGTCCAAGTTCCTTCTCGATAACGGTCTCTACCTTGCGATTCTGGTGTTCTTTATCGTCTGTATCATTCTGGCGCCCCTTTCCAATAAGGGCAATCTCTTGTCGCTGCCGAATATACTGACTATTCTGGAACAGGCTTCTACCCGTATGTTCTACGCCCTCGGCGTTGCAGGTCTTATCTTGCTGGCGGGTACCGACTTGAGCGTGGGACGCATGGTTGCACTGGGTTCGGTTATTACCGGCTTGCTGCTCCATCCGGGAAGGAATATCGTGACCTTTTTCGGTATGGCCAACTGGGATTTTACCCCTTTGCCGATGGGTGTTAGGGTAATAATGGCGCTTGTTATTTCTGTGGCTCTCTGCGTGCTGTTTAGCGCCTTTGCAGGCGTGTTTACTGCACGGCTGAAGATTCACCCCTTTATTTCGACTTTGGCAACACAGTTGATTATCTATGGTCTGCTTTTCTTTGGAACCAGCGGAACCCCGGTAGGATCCATCGACAGCAGTATCAAGGATCTTCTTGGAGGACGCTGGATTCTGGGGATAATGAATGGAGAGCTGATAACCTTTCCCAAGCTCATTATTCCGGCGATTATTGCAGTCTTCGTGGCGTGGTTCATATGGAACAAGACTATTTTCGGCAAGAATATGTATGCCGTCGGGGGCAATGCGGAAGCGGCAAGCGTGAGCGGTATCAGCGTCTTTAAGGTGACCATGGGTGTTTTCATCATGGCTGGTATTTTCTACGGTTTCGGAGCTTTCTTTGAAGCCTTTAAGGCGAACGCCAGCGCAGGAACCGGGCAGGGGTATGAGCTCGATGCTATTGCGGCCTGTGTTGTGGGAGGTATCTCCTTTAACGGCGGTATCGGTAAGATCGGCGGGGCGGTTATCGGTGTTATCATCTTTACCGGGCTGACCTACTGTCTGACCTTCCTCGGTATCGATACGAACTTGCAGTTTGTGTTTAAGGGGCTTATCATTATTGCGGCTGTAGCGTTGGATAGTGTGAAGTACTTGAAGAAGAAGTAAGTCTTAAAGGCTGTGTAAGGATGACGGAAGCGGGTTTCCTGTGAAGGAAAAACGTTTCCGTTTTTTTTAATATTATTGACAAATGATGCCGCATAGAGGTATATTAGTTACGGAATCCTTAATAGAGAGAAAAGGGGGGGGGGATATATGTATAAAACCAATGCGATAGAACTATCAAATTATCTATTAGCCTCTCTGGGAGAAAGCACCCCATTCAAACAGCAGAAGTTAGTTTATTATGTTGAAGCATGGCATTTGGTTTTTTTTGATACTTCAATCATATCCGATGAATTTGAAGCATGGGTACATGGACCTGCTATAAAAAGCTTGTGGACATACTACAAGTCTAAAGATATTGAATTATACAACTCAATGAAATACCCTCCTGACAGTATATTGAGAGTTAAAACTGCCTTTGAAAAAAAGATTTCAGCGGATCAGCTTGATTTAATCAAGGATGTGCTAGAGGAATATGGAGATAAGTCGGGGTATCATCTGGAAACCTTATCTCATACCCAATTACCCTGGATCGAAGCCCGGAAGGGGCTTGATAGAGAGGCAAAGGGCTGTAATATTATTTCTAAAGAAATAATGAAAACGTATTTTAAACAATGCCTAAACGCTCAATAAAAAATCAAAGTAAAGGCGACTCACATATAACGGGACAGTCTCAGGTTTCTGCATATGATAGGCATGTTGCTTTTAGTTTTCGAGATTTAGATGAAACACAGGGACAACGAATTACTGATTGGCCTCATGATTTATTATTAAAACTTTTTGGAAAGCTCAAAGAATATAGCAAATTGTACATGAAAGAAGCCGTGGATACAAAAAATGGAAAATTCAAAGAATACGGCAATTTCCCATCTCCGTCAGAATTTAAAAAGCCTGCTTATATACCAGAGGATGCTCGATGGGCTTCGATGCACTTGCAAGGAAGGGAATGTATAGGCGGACATATAATCGACAATGTTTTTTATATTGTCTTTTTGGATAAATATCATCAGTTTGCCGTGAGTACAAAAAAGCATACATGATAAGAAAAAGAGGAGGAGTATTTTCCCTCCAGTTTCCTTCTATTAAGCTTGATTTTTTCATCATTTTATCTGATATTTATAGGAAGAGGTGAAATGAATGTCCGAACCAAATATTGTGCCTATAGAGCAGCTTCTTCCAAACAAATTGTTCATTATTCCGCTCATGGGAAGACCTATTTTTCCCGGTATTTTTACGCCCCTGATGGTTAATTCTCCCGAAGATACAAAAGTTATCGAGGAAGCCTATGCCGGTGATGGTATTATTGGAATTGTCATGCTTAAAAACGAAGTTGACAGTCCGTCTCTCTCTGATATGTACACCGTAGGAACAGCCGCCCGGATAGCGAAAAAGATAAATCTCCCTGACGGAGGGGTTAATGTTTTTATCTCAACGATAAAACGGTTCCGTATCAGGAAGGCGCTCAATGAACAGCATCCTATGGTTGCTGCGGTTGAGTACATGGAAGACAACGAAGATGATACCTTCGAAGTCAAGGCGCTTACCCGAGCGTTGATAAGCGAAATGAAGGAGATCTCCGAAAATAATCCGCTCTTTTCCGAAGAGATGCGGCTCAATATGATCAATATTGATCATCCCGGAAAGATAGCTGATTTTATTGCTTCGATTCTCAATGTGGAAAAAAATGAGCAGCAGCGTGTTTTGGAGATGCAAAACGTCCGCAAGCGGATGGAACAGGTTCTGGTCTATATCAAGAAGGAGCAGGAGCTTCTCAGGATTCAGAAAAAGATTCAGAACGAGATCAACGACCGCATAGAGAAGAACCAAAGGGAATACTTCCTTCGGGAGGAGCTGAAGACGATAAAGGAAGAACTGGGGATGACTACCGATGCCAAGAGCTCGGACTACCAGAACTTCAAGGATAAGATAGAGGGCTTTCACTTCGAAGGTGAGGTGAAAGAAGCGGTGAACAGTGAACTTGAGAAATTCTCCCTCATGGATCCCAATTCGGGTGAATATATCGTTACACGAAACTATCTTGAGACGATCACGAACTTGCCATGGAACGATCCCCCTGCGGAGGATTTTAATCTAATGGAGGCTCAGAAGCGTCTTGAGGCTGACCACTACGGGTTGGAGGATGTTAAGAAGCGCATTATCGAATACCTTGCAGTACGGAAGCTTAAAAAGGATAGCAAGGGGTCGATTGTCCTGCTGGTAGGCCCTCCAGGGGTCGGTAAAACCAGTGTAGGCCGCTCTATCGCCCATGCCATGAACAAGCCGTTTTTCCGGTTTTCTGTCGGCGGTATGCGGGATGAGGCTGAAATAAAGGGACATCGCCGTACCTATATCGGGGCAATGCCTGGGAAGATCATTCAGGGACTCAAGATCGTTAAATCCAAGGCGCCGGTATTCATGATCGACGAGATCGACAAGATGGGTATGAGCTATCAGGGAGACCCTTCCAGTGCGCTTCTTGAAGTGCTCGATCCGGAACAGAATATTGCATTCCGGGATCACTATCTGGATCTGCCCTTTGATGTTTCTAACATCCTGTTTATCCTCACTGCGAATACCCTGGATTCTATTCCCGGTCCTCTTATGGACAGGGCTGAAATCATCACCCTGTCTGGATATATCGATATGGAGAAGGTCGAAATAGCGAAACGGTATTTGATTCCGAAGAGTCTGAACAAGAACGGGCTCAAGAAGAATCAGGTGAAATACGGGAAGGATTCCCTGCTGTTTATCGCCAATAGCTATGCTCGTGAGGCGGGGGTGCGTAATTTCGAAAAGAACCTCGATAAGATACACCGCAAATACGCTGCGGAGCTGGTGATGAATTCTGCTGCGATGGGGCTGGAGGTATCAGCAGAAGCAAAACCCAAGAAGGGCAGGGGAACCAAGAAAAACGAATCGGAGCTTGAGAAAAAAGCAGCCGAGGCTATCGCAGCACCGTTGGCCGCCGATATCGATGTGGTTCAGAAATATCTGGGAAAGCCTATATTCAATGATGACGAGATAAAACGGGCGGAGAATCCTGGTACGTCTCTGGGACTCGCCTGGACCAGTATGGGCGGGGATACGCTGATTATCGAAGCGATAACGAATGCAGGCAAAGAAGGCTTTAGTCTGACCGGACAGATGGGGGACGTTATGAAAGAGTCCGCATCCATCGCCATGAGCTGGATCCGCCACTATACGATAGAGAAAGGGATATCTCCGGTGGAGTGGTTTGAAAAGAACCATATCCATCTCCACATTCCCGAGGGTGCTACACCAAAGGATGGACCTTCCGCAGGTATTACCATGGCTACGGCGTTGCTGTCCCTGGCAAAGGGTTCCGCTATCAAGCCGAATCTGGCCATGACTGGGGAGCTTTCCCTCACCGGTCAGGTGCTTCCCATCGGCGGACTCAAGGAGAAAACCGTTGCGGCGACGCGCAATAAGGTGAAGCAGATTATCATTCCAAAGGCGAATGTACGGGATCTCGATGATATCCCTGAGCATGTCAAGAAAGGGATAACCTTTCATCCTGTTTCGCGGATGGAAGAAGTTGTTGATCTGGCGTTTGGAAAGTAACTGTATCTGATAAAAGACTGGCATGTGGCTATAGAACCATGCCAGTCTTTCTTTTTAAATACTATATTTTGGTAGACAGAATATACATTATACGCAGTAAGGAGTTTTCTCATGTATATTATTTATCTTGTAACTGGTAATTTTTTTATTAACGATTTTCCCCTTGAACCTGGCACCGAAGTTTTCGGTGATGTTGTTAAATCTTGTGAAAGGAGGTCTATATGACTCAGGATAAAAAGAATATCGGTATTACTATTATCAATGCTATCATTGCTTTTTTTACTGCTCTCATTGGCGGCGGAGTCCTTTGACTCTTGCCTTTCTTATCAAAGACCGGGTTTTATGCCCGGTCTCACCCCTGTAAGGAGAATCTCTATGTATCTCATGTATTGTGTTTATGATGTAATTGCTAATCAATTTCACCCCCCTATCATAGCCCGCACTGATGCTCAGGCTCTTCGTATTTTTACTTCCAGCGTTCAAAATCTCCCTCCCGAGTCAAAGCAGGAGGATTTTGAGCTTTATTGTGTCGGTACTTTCAATCCTGATTCTGGCGTCCTCACTGGTTACCCGGAGCCCGTAGCAGTTCATTTTTTGACTGTTGATACGCGGGCGGAGGATGGTGTTTAATGGCATTAAAACCGTTTCGTTCTGTTCGATACCCTCGTACCGGTCGATCCGTATTTGATTTATCTCACGAGGTTAAGCTGGATGCCGATCCCGGTAAGCTTTATCCTGTTTTATGTGAGCCAATGCTCCCCGGTGATCATTTTCGGATTGGTTCCGAGCTTACTCTTCGTTGTAATCCTTTTATTGCTCCCCTTCTCCATGAGATTAATGTATATGTACATCATTATTTTGTGCCATATCGTATTCTTTGGAGTGATTGGGAGCGTTTTATTACTGGTGGCGAAGTTACAGACCAGCGTCCTCCTATATTAGCTCCTCCTTTGTGGGATTATGGTAATTCTGGGGAGCAGTCTTTGGGGGGTGCGGGTACTCTTTGGGATTATTTGGGTTTTGAATTAAACCTCGGTACTGATAGTCCTGCTCGTCCTAGTCGTTTCCCTCAATCTGCTTATCTTGCTATTTATAATGAGTATTATCGTGACGCCAATTTGATACTTCCCTTTAATCCCGAGAAGCCTAGCATTGCTGTGGCTGGCGTTTCTCAGGCTTATAACGGTAAATTACTTTATCGATCTTGGAGTAAGGATTATTTTACGTCTGCCCTCCCTTGGCAACAGCGCGGTGTGTCTCCGGTTTTACCTATTGATGTATCAGGACAGGTCATTTTTAATGATGGTAATATATTACTCATGCCTACCATTGGTGTTAGTGATGCTGATGCAGGTATTGCTGATCGTGTTGCTATTTATGGCGGAGGATCTCCTTCGAGTCCTATGACTTGGAGTGAGGGACGTATAGAAGGCCCCGTGCCTATTCCAACTGGTAATATGTGGCTCAAAACTTCTGCTACTCCTCTTAATGCAAATGAGCTTGATGCGACTGCTACCGGTATCGATATTAATGAGCTTCGTGAGGCTATTGCTTTACAGCGTTATCGTGAGCGTGATGCCCGTATTGGTTCTCGTTATGTTGAGTTTCTCCGTGGCCGTTATGGTATTGCTCCTCGTGATGAAACGCTTCAGCGCCCTCAGTATCTGGGCGGTATGCGTACTCCTATTATTGTTTCGGAGGTTTTGCAAACATCATCTTCTAATACTACCTCTCCTCAGGGTAATCTTGCGGGTCATGGTATTGCCGTTGATATCAACGGTGGTATCAACGTCACAGCTCGTGAGTTTGGACTTGTCATGGGTATCATGAGTATTATGCCTACACCCGCTTACACTCAGGGCATTGACCGTAAGTGGATTCAGGATAGTAAATATGATTTTTTTGCTCCAGAATTTGTTCATTTATCTGAACGGCCTATTTATTTGCAGGAGCTTATTTACGTTCCTGGTCACACTCGCGATATTTTCGGATATCAGGGTATGTATGATGAGTTCCGTATTTCTCGGAATAAGGTTGTGGGTAAAATGCGTACTGATTACGCCCATTGGCATATGGCTCGTGAGTTTACTGGTATTCCCACTCTTTCGAAAGAGTTTATCGAACTCAATGTTGACACTGGTCCTGATAAGGCTATAAAGCGTCCTTGGGCTGTACCTGCTGAATCTGCATTTCTTATCAACTTTGGTAATCG
>JAITWB010000141.1 GCA_031285525.1 Spirochaetaceae bacterium | reverse complement strand
TGATTACCACGGGAAAGCGAAATCGCGCCTGCACATTGAGGCGATTTGCTATCTCATCGTAGATACCGTCAGCGGCGGCGGCCAACCGCTCTGCCGATCCGGCGGACTCTTCAGGATAGATGATATCAAACCACTCGGTTTTTATAACCTCCAGAGGTCTTGAGGGGTAAAAGAGCTGAGAATGCGCCTGAATTGCCAGAAACAGGAAGAACAATACAGCCAAACCTTTTACACCTTTCTTATTTTGCACATTCATTCGCTCCCCCTCCTCTGCCTTAAGAATGAAAACGTTATATTTTAACAACCCATTGCCCCTTTCTATTGGAACCATCTTGGTCAAGTAAATCCGCCTCTTTTAAAGATTTGATATGCTGCTTTATGTTTCTTTCTGAAATACCAACCTCTATCGCCAACGCAGTTATGGTTAAAGACGGATCGTTACGCAACAATGCAAGAATTTTATCTTGTGTTTCATTTTTGGTGATGCCAGGATCACCAATAGGATTTTCGGTAAACCCTACAGCGCCGATATTTTGCAGCGGAACGATGGTCTTGAACACATCTCCTTCTATCAATTCAGGCTCTCCTCCCGAATAGATTTATAGTATATCCTGCGTTTGCGGAAAACAACCGAGACTAAAAGTTTTATGATTCCAACACTATAAAGGGTATCCCAGTATTATTAATCAAAGGAGAATCAATATGATTTTTATAGGGTTTATAGGTATTACGGGAATTCTATTATTATTTGCACATTTTAGCGGAAATGTGGGGTATTTTATCAATCTGGACAGTATTCCGCTGGTTATTGTCCCGGGAATACTCTTTTCACTATGCTGTTTTAAATGGAGGGAATATATCGATGGCATAAAAACGGTGTTCAGTTTTCGTGTAAAATCAATCAAACAAGACAACAAGACAGCGGCACACTATAAGTCGTTGATATATATTACCAATGCGTTTGGAATACTCTCAACGATACAAGGGCTATTTTCATATATCTTGGATAAAAGGGATTATGCTCTGGGGCTGACGGAATCATCTGAATTCGCCCTTCGTACGACATTTGCCCAAGCCTCTGTGTATGCAAGTTTTTCAACAGCCTATGCTTTATTGCTTTCTGCTTTTCTATTGTATCCGGTATATATCTTGAAGAAGGAAGAGGTAACGAGGTAAAAAAGAGAAATGAGGAGGTAGAAAAGAGGAACTGTCTTCTTTTCTCATTTCTACTTCCTCATTCCTCCCTTTTTTACTTGCTACTTGCTCCCTGCTCTTTTCTCCTGTTCCGTTCCAGTTCTTCCAAAGCCTTGAAAGATACTTTGCCGACGTTAGTCATAGGCATTTCGGTAAGGAATTCGATAGTCTTGGGGCGAGCATAGGCGAAAAGCTGGCTTTTGCAGCTGGCGATGATTTCCTGTTTGAGCTCTTCTGTTCCCTCATATCCTGGGTTAAGTACGATAAACGCCTTGGGTACTTCACCCTGACTGTCGTGGGGCATACCGATGACGCAGGAAATGCGGACAGCGGGATGTTTGTTGAGAACATCTTCGATTTGAGAGGGGAAGACTCCGATACCCGAGGATTTGATAATCCGCTTGGAGCGCTGCTTAAAATAGAAGAATCCGTCTGCATCCATGGAACCAACGTCTCCTGAATGAAGCCAGACTCTACCGTCGCTGTGCTTTTTGAGTACCCCGGCAGTAGCGGCAGGATCCTTGTAATACCCCAGCATGACCGTAGGACCGGACACGCAAATTTCACCGTCCTCTCCAACCGGACACTCTTCGTCGGTGCCAGGTTTTACAACCTTGATCCAGTTATCAGGACAAGGGACGCCGAAGGTACGTTCCCGGTATTCTTTGCGGGGGGTTATGGCACAGGCGGTTACCGATTCGGTAAGACCATAGCCTTCACGGAGGGTTACTGTTGCACCGCCCTTCTCCAATACGGCGTCAAACCGCTTCTTGATTTCAGGACTGAGGGAGTCACCGCCGCAGAATATGCCCTTAAAGGAGCTGAGGGAGAGTTTGTTAAACTGTGCATCCGATGCAAGGGCGTCGAACAAAGTAGGAACTCCAGCCATGAACTGGGGACGGTATTTTTTTACCAATCCAGAGAGCTCTGTTGCCTTGAATTTCGGGATGAGAATACAGGTTCCGTGGTTTATCAGAATCGCATGTATTCCTACCGCAAAACCGAAGCCGTGAAACAACGGAAGGATGGAGAGCATACTCTCGTTCAGCAGGATGGGTCCTCCTGCGGCATTCATTTGCAGGGCAAGGGCGTTACAGTTCCGGTTGGACAGCATAATCGCCTTGGGTTCTCCGGTGCTGCCGCCGGAAAAGAGGATGAGCGCCATCTCGTCAGGACCAATAGGGTCGGGAGACGGCACTTCGGGAAGATTCGGGGCGGATTCCAGTTCAGCCCAAGACAGAACCTTGTCTGACCAGGGAACCGGCGGAATCTTGCGTCCCAGAGTGAGGGAGAAGCCGATTTTGGTAATCAGGGGCATCTCGGTTTTGAGGGAACAGACGATAACCTTCTCGAATCCGGCGCTTTCCTGAATAGGCGCAAAGCGGGGATAAAAGCCGTCAAGGGTGATGGCGACCTTCGCAGAAACCAATTTTGCAAAGGTTTCTATTTCCGGGGGAGCCGAAAGGGGGTGAATAGGCGCAGGAATTGCACCGAGCCGGGTCAGGGCATAAAACGATATCACCGCCTGGGGGCAATTGGGCAGACAGACGATGACGATGTCGCCTTTTGCGACGCCGACTTTGGCAAAAGCGCGGCTCATCTGTACGATCTTCTTATCGAGACGGGAGCGCTGCGTTTTTCGATCAAAAAAGATTAATCCCGTTGAGTTGGGATAGCTGTCACAACTCTGTTTCAACATTCCATACATGGAAAGATCTGGATATGTCAGACTGTGGGGGGTGTCACCAAAGGCCTTAAGCCACGGTTGTTTTTCATACATGATTCTAGTTCCTCTCTATTTAAAAGCCAATCGGGTCGATATAATCGACCCGATTACACTCGTCTTACTCTGCTTTCAATTCGTTTTCTGCAAGACCGAGCCTTGCAAGCTGTTCCGGGGTTAATTCCAGCGGAACTTCCAGTTTTTCCGGGTTCTCCACATAATCACGAACCATGTCGATAGCTCTGGCGCAGTAAATGCCGTCGGTGATGCGGTCATCATAGGTGAAGGTGATTTTTACCTTGTCCTTGGTCTGGATTGTTCCGTCAGGGTTGATGGAGCGTTCCTTGCGGAGTTTCCCTATGGCGCAGAAAATACCGCAGTTGCCTATTTCAAAATTATGATGGAAGGGTGCGTCAATGCCGACGCTGCCGGTGTTGGTAAAAAAGATGGTTGCAAAAAAGGGCAGTGAATCGATAACCGACTTGGGCAGACCATTGTTACGATCGAGAAACTTAAATCCCCACATCAGGAATTTAATGCAAAAACGGGGAAGACTGGAAACCAGGGAGTTAATCTTCTCAGAGCTTGTACCGGAACCTTTTTTTATCGACACAACAAAATCGTTTACCTTTTTGCAAAAACCGCTCAGTGTGAGGAAGGGCGAAAACGACATGGTCACGTTGACCTCTTCCCCTTCATCGGTCAACTCACGCTTTGTTACGAAGTTGAACAAAATGCGGTTTCGCTGATAAAAGCGGTAACCCGATACAAACCGATTCAGTTTTGGACGCTGAGCTATGACCCTCACTGCGGAAAACAGGATGATATAAAAGAGGGAAACCTTGGGAGAATCGGTATCCTTCTTTTTTTTGTGCAGATAGGCAAGAGTATTGGTGACATCAAATTCCTGTTCAAAAAAGATGGTCGATTCGTTCCGGGTAGGCATCAGATAAGGCATAAGCTGAGTAAAAAAATGGAGTTTTTTTAAGTATGTCCCATCAGAGCGTTTCTTGGTAAATAACATAATGGGAAGCATATCCCGATTTATATATCTGGTCAAGATGACAAAATGACAGCTTGCAGGTTTATGTCACATGCCTATTAGGCGAAGGCGATATTGTCCTTTCCGCTCCGTTTGACCTTATACATAGCAGTGTCCGCCGCATGGATGAGTTCGTCCATGTTTTTGCCGTTTTCGGGGTATTTGGATATGCCGATACTGATATTGCATACCAGGGGAGCGTTGGTAAGGGGCCAGGATTCTTTGAATCGGGAACGCAGGGTCTCGACAACTGTGGTTATCTCATCATAAGTACAATTTTCGCAGATGGTAAGGAATTCATCCCCCGCATGACGGTAGGTACGTTCCCGGGTCAGCGGTTCAGTCTGGAGAAATCGTCCGATATTGGAGAGCAGTTCGTCTCCGCCCCGGTGACCGAGGGTATCGTTTATCTTTTTGAAGTTATCGATGTCGAAAAAGAGGATGTACATCGAAGAACCGAGCCGCTCCGCCTGTTCCAGGGCATGGGTAAAATCCCGCTCCATTCTGCGCCGATTGGGGATGGTCGTAAGCAGGTCGTAATCTGCCAGATGGCTCACCAGTTCTTCATTCTTCTTGTTTTCATCGATGTCGATGCTGCTGACGATATGGGCGAGCCTTCCGTCCACCCATCGAAAGGCGGCGCTCAGCACCCTAAACCAATGTCCGTCAAAGGGACGCTGATAATCCCAGGAATATATCTTTGAGGGGTTTCCGGTTTCATCAATCAGCTTCAACTGAGGGCAATATTCACACTGACCGCTTTTATCATCGTAGAGCAGCTCCCAGCATCGTTTTCCGATCATTTGTGCAACTCCCCCGTAGGGAGCTGCCATAGATTTATTGGCAAACAATACCTCATGGGTGTTAAAATCGTTTACATATATGTCTACACCCATGTTATCCGTGATGCTGATCAGGGATTCTTTGGTAAATTCGAGCTTTTGCTGGTATATTCTGAGCTTTACATGGGTCGCCAGCAATGCCAGGATGGAATGGGCGTTTTCGATCTCCAGTTTTGCCAAGCGGATAATGGCTCTTCTGTCAATCATTCCCACGATGCCTGCAAGCTGCCCGTTATCTCCTCTCACGGGAAGCAGAATGAGTGTTTTTGCTTCAAAAAACTCCGCAAACTTTCGTGCGATATCGTGAGAACCGTTGCCGGCGTAGACGAATTTGCGGGAGTGGGCGCTTATTTCCGCAATCTCCCGAGAATCCAGCAGGCGTCCAAGGTCAAATTGTTGGGGAATCAACGGATCATAGCAGAAATAGGTTTCATGGAGACGAAAGGCGTCCGTATGATCCGCCTCATAGATAAAACCGCCTCCCATTCCGAAATACTCACAGGTATCCTGCAATATGACAGAAAGAGGTTGATAGGGAGTATCAAAGGTACTCAGTTCCCTGATAATGCGGCCGAAAAGTTCTTCTGAGTTGTTATTTTCTGTATCTACCATAATATCTGTATCTACCATATCCTGCGTAATATATGAACAGAATGACATAGGTACGGTCGTTTGTCAAACCCGGATGATGACATTGCCGGGGAAAACGAGTATACTACTCGGTATATTTATTTAATGTTCTGAGGAGGACAATACAGTATGGAAAAGCTCTTCAAGCTTAAGGAGCATAATACCACTGTTCGGCGGGAGATAGTCGCCGGACTCACAACGTTTTTGACCATGGCCTATATTCTGGCGGTCAATCCCTTTATGCTCGGTGAAATCGGTAATGGCATGACTCCGGGAGCGGTATTTACAGCAACCGTTATCGCATCCATTATTGCGACTCTGGTTATGGCATTCGCAGCAAATCTGCCTGTGGCGCTGGCTCCGGGTATGGGACTGAATGCATTCTTTACCTATACTGTTGTGTTCACCATGGGATATTCATGGCAGATAGCTCTTACTGCGGTTTTCCTTGAAGGTCTGCTCTTTATCATTCTGTCATTCTTTAATGTGCGGGAAGCGATTGTTAAGGCGATTCCGGCAAACCTCAAAAAAGCGGTTGCCGTCGGTATCGGTCTGTTCATTGCGCTTATCGGACTCAAGGGCGCAGGAATCATTGTTCCCAATGACGCAACTCTGGTTTCTCTGGGAACTATCACCTCCGGCAGCGCTCTGGTGGCTATCATCGGAATCATCATCACGATTGCACTCTATGCAAACAATGTCCCCGGTTCGATACTGATCGGTATTCTCGCAACAACCATTGTGGGTATCCCCTTCGGCGTAACCGCTATTCCTGAAGGTTTTTCTCCCTTT
Organism: Spirochaetaceae bacterium; assembly: GCA_031285525.1. The sequence goes on along the minus strand of JAITWB010000141.1, from coordinate 1,279 downwards.
AGTATGCCCGAAGCACCGCTGCTGTTCAAATTCGATTTCTCTGCGGTTCTGACCATCAAGTTCTTTACGGTCTTCTTCACCTTCTTCTTCGTCGATATATTTGATACCGTTGGAACCTTGGTAGGTGTGACAGAGCAGGCAGGACTCACCGATAAAAACGGTGATATTCCCCGGGTAAAGCAGGCGCTTCTCGCCGATGCTATCGGAACGGTTGCAGGGGCTGCTCTGGGAACTTCGACAGTTACCAGCTATGTAGAAAGCGCTTCCGGCGTTGCCGCTGGCGGACGCACCGGTTTGACTTCGGTGTCCACATCCTTCTTCTTCCTTCTTGCACTCTTCCTTTCACCGCTGTTCCTGCTCATTCCCGGCGCCGCTACGGCTCCTGCGCTGGTAATGGTCGGCTTCCTGATGATGAAGGCGGTAACGGATATCGATTTCGCCGATCCCACCGAAGGAATTCCGGCGTTTATGACCATTATTATGATGCCCTTTGCCTACAGCATTGCGGAAGGTATCGTATATGGTCTCTTGTCCTATGTCGTTCTCAAGCTGGTGACCGGTAAGGTTAAGCAGATTTCGGTTATCACCTGGATTCTGTTTATTGTCTTTATCCTGCGATTTTTTATAAAATAGTATGAGTACAAAGGGTCTGTCAGAAAAGGCAGATCCTTTTGTGTATTACCATCTATGTAGAACGGAGTTCTGAAAGCTGTTTACGAAGTTTTTCATTTTCTGCCTCTTTTTCTGCAACCACCGTTTGCCACTTTTCGCGTTCCTGTTGTTCGCCTTCACTGTAAGCGCTGGACATTCTGAGCTGGTAGTCCATCCAATCCCGCTCCCGCTGTTGGTACTGCTTTCTTTTGTTTTCGTTCCCGCTCGCCTGAGCCACCAACTCAAAGGCTTTGTATAAGAGGGGATATCCCTTTGTCAGTGTCATATATTCCTCCTGTGTTTTGGCTTTGAAAAATCTGAGCCATTGTATCAGTTTTTGCTCCCGGGGACTTCTGGTGATGTTGTCGTTCATCGCCACTTTTGGGAGTTCCAGAGTATGCACCTCCAGTATATCACCAAAGTTCCTCATAGAGACATCATTCAAAAAGCGGAAAACGTTGTGGTATCCTTCGTCTTTTGGACATAATGGATAGTCGGTAATAACAATTGAGATGGCCTTTTTTATGGTGTGATACTTCTGCTTTTTTACCGGCTGCTCTGACAAAAGCTTTGTGGTATACCAGAGTATTCTCTGTTCCATTCCCGTGAAGGGGTCAACTTGCAGTTC
>JAITWB010000237.1 GCA_031285525.1 Spirochaetaceae bacterium | reverse complement strand
GGGGCGGCAGTCTAAACATCCCCCTCTCGCCCTCATGGCTGAGGATACTAAACAGAGAGCAATGAAGATAGCCTTATCTTTGATAATTGCTCCCTGCTATTTGCTCCCTTGTTACTGTTCCCTAACTATCTCAATCTTTATGCCGTCGGAGACAATGGGCTCTTCTTTCGGGGGAACGAATACCCGCAGGATGCCGTCACGGTAGACTGCCTGGGTCATTTCGTGGTCGAACTTGTCCTCAGGGACATAGTACTTTTGGGCTTCTATGTCTTTGAACTTGAGCCGGTGTTTCAGGTAGGAGACGGAGTCGTCTATGATGTTTTCGGGACTTACCTTTGCGCTGAGGTACATATAGTCGCCCTGAAACTGGAGGTTCAAATCGCTTTCTGCAAAACCTGCTACAGCGAATTCGAACACCAGCTTTCTATCCTTGGTGATGTATACATTCGCCGGAGGATAGGAGTGGGCGGGGTAGTAGTCGGTATTGTTATTGTTCAGTGTGCTGAAGATGAAGTCTGAACCCTTCGAGGTAAAGTCGTTAAAGTTCCGCTGGAACTGGCTGGAAAAATCCTTTGCAGCCTCAAAAACCTCATCAAAGATAGAACCGAGATCCATGTTTCCGTAATTCTTCATAAAGTACTTCCTTTACGGCAACAGCCTATGCGCTGATCCGTTTGAAACGTTATTGAGAACCCTTTATACAAAGCGGTTCCTCCGAGTCTGTAAGCATTTACAGAACCCCCATTTACTATATATAATATACAACCGATTGAAGGAGAATGCAAGGTTTTATGAAAGATAACCCGGAAGACCTGAATACATATGCTATTGAACTCACCGCTCAAGGGAGTTATCCCGAAGCCATAGCTTGTTTTCGGCGGGCTATAACCATGGATCGCTCCAATTATCTGCTCTGGTATAACCTCGGTATTACCCATCGGGACTCAGGAGATCTGGAGCGGGCCAGGGATGCCCTCGTGTACGCCCGGGAACTGGAACCGGAAGACGAGGATGTGCTTGACGCTCTGGGGCTCTTGCTGATGGCTCTCGGGGAGTCTGAGAATGCCATAGAGGTATTACATGAAGGGCTTGAGCTGAACCCCGACAACCACCATCTCTGGAACAATCTGGGGGTCGTTTTTTTCTCTCAAGGGGCGTTCAGCGACGCCAGCGAAGCCTTTGAGGAGGCGCTCACGATTTTTCCCACCTATTATAATGCCCTGTATAACCTTCGGGATACCTATAGGGAGATGGGAAACGCCTCCGGGGTCGCTGTCTGTGAGGAACGGCTCCGGGAAATACCTGATGCGGAGAAGTATTAGTGGAATTCAGGATTGTTTATATAGCTGAACTGGTTGGTAAGATGGGTGTTTTCGCTGTGAAGAAGAAACTCCCCGAACTGCGGCGCCGTTTTACGCCGGATGTCATTGTTGCTAACGCCGACGGCGTGACCGGAGGGGCAGGGATCGGGAAGAATCATGCCATCTATCTGCGAAAGCTGGGGATTACCGTGCTTACCGGAGGGGATAATATCTACCTCAAAAAAGACACGGTAGAATCCTTTCCGCTTATCGCTCATTTGATCCGTCCTGCCAATTTTTCCGCTGAGAGTCCCGGCAAGGGATGGCGGTCGGTAACGACACCTAAGGGTAAGATAGCTATTGTCTCCCTTATCGGGCAATCGGGGTTCCCTCGGATCCACGGGGACAATCCTTTTGTCCGGTTTACCCCCCTGGTGGAGCATGTGAAAAAAGAGAACCCCTGTATCATCGTTGATTATCACGGAGCTACCACCGCCGAGAAGCAGGCCTTCGGGTTTTTCGCAGACGGAAAGGTCACCGCCGTCATCGGTTCCCACGGGCGGGTTCAGACCGCCGGAGCCAGAGTCTTGCCGGGCGGTACCGGGGTTATCATCGACGCCGGGCGGACAGGCTGCCTCAATTCCGTGGGGGGGTATGAGCCGGGAAGCCGCATACGGTCATACATTACCGGTATCTCCGACTGGGGACGGGAAGCGGTGGGATCTCCTGAGAATCCGGTGTGTATACAAGGGGTCTGTATCACCGCTGACGAAACAGGGCTTTGTATTGGAATAGAAGCCTTCAGTATCCCGGTAGAGGGGGAGTGATATGAGGGAAACGGGAATGGTTGTCAGGATCGAGCCGGAAGGTGTCTGGGTAAAGGCGGTTGAAATCGAAGCCTGTATCAATTGCGATAACTCCGGATGCAGCAAGAAGCAGGGCAATGCCTTCTTCTGCCTGAACCCCAATGAACTGCCCCTCTCGGAGGGAACTCGTGTGCGGGTTGCAGCCCCGATACGGAATCAGCTTTTTGAGGGACTCTCTGCGATCCTTTTTCCCCTTGCCGCCGCCGTGACAGGATATATTCTCGCCTCTATAGTATTGCCCCTCATCGGTGCGTTCTCCGGCGACGGGTGGAACGTCGGTACGGCATTGCTCTTCCTGCTTCTCTCGGCAATGCTCGTGTACCTGCGCAGTTCATCCCGTCCCGGCGGAACCCCGGTGATAACGGAAGTGCTGTAATTATTGCCCCCGCTTCTGCATCTTCTCAGCGATATAATCACGGTATTTTTCGGGATTGGCGCGGAAGGCGACGATGGGCAGGGTTGTTTCCTCATAGGCCTTCTCCATCGCCTGTCTTGCTTCATCGATAAGCCGGGAACCGGGGATAAGTCTGAAAATACGAGTTGAAATACCGATGGCAACACGAGAAGTAACACCATGTTCCTTGAGGGTTGCATTGATATCGTTATACAATTCTTCCGACAGAGTCATTGCCCTGTCGAGGTTTTCATTCTGCAGAATTCCGGCAAAGCCTGTCTCCCCCAACTCAAAGACAAAGTCACGGAACTTGAAGTAATCGAGCATATTTTGCGCCGCAGCAAGGGATACCTCGTCTCCCCGCTTGATATCGGGAAGATCGATAGTAACCAGCGCCATATCCTCTTCCGCCGCGGCAGCCCGTGAGAGTTCCGCATCCAACCGTACCTCAAGATAGGATTCCCAGCCCATTCCCGTCTCAGGGGAAAACAGTCCAGCAGGTTCCTCTGGGGCAAAATCTTCGGAAGAAGGCTCTGTGACAGTTTCGGGTTCATCGGTATCCGCTTCCTGTTCTTGGAAGATAAGGGGCTGCTGCTCTTCTTCGGCAAAGATCTCCTCATGGAAGTCTTCAGGCGGTAAAACTACCTCCGGCTCAGGAGTATCAGGCTCGCTGTCTTGGGAGAAATTCGAAACCTGTTCGTTTCTGACAGGCGGCTGTGTATACTCAGCCTGCACTGTCTCAGAACGGCTCTGAGATGCAGAATGTACCGGCACTGGAGCCGCCGATGGAGAAGAAGTTTCTCCGGAGATTCCAAGTTTGTCTGCAATGAGCAAGATGATTGCCAGCAGAGTGAAGGCTAGGATTATGAGAAAGGCGTTACGTCCGTGATAATAGATGGTTTCAAGGGGCAGTGTGTAGACTGCTGTAGTCAGGGTCACATTCCGTACATCATATATATCAAGGGAGCCGCTGCTTATCTTCACCAAAGGAGAAGATGCGGATATTCGGGGATTTCCTAAACTGTCACGGACGATGTAGGGAGATGAAAGAGGCCATGCATATTCGGCGCCGTCAGGTCCGGTAAGGGTAACAGCGGCGACAGAG
>JAITWB010000197.1 GCA_031285525.1 Spirochaetaceae bacterium | reverse complement strand
TGTCTCCATAGGGGAAAATGCCTTTTGGACCTGTAATAATCTTACGGGCATAACCATTCCCGCAAGCGTTTCATCCATAGGGCAAGGGGCTTTTGGAGCTTGCAGTGGTCTCACCAGTGTCATCTTTGAAGGAAGCGGCGTTAAAATAGCTAACGGAGTCTTCGACAGTGCTGCCCTCAGCAATGCATATAAGACTGGAGGAGCCGGAACCTATACGAGAACAATAGGGCAACAGAACTGGGAAAAACAATGAGCAGAGGAAATTATACAGCAATTCATGCTATGGAGGGTTATATGAAACGTATCAGATTATGCATGTTATTTCTATTATTGGTGCTATTCTACTCCTGTGAACCCGAAGTAGCAGAGAATGAGAACCGTTACGAAAAAGCGTTCTTTTTAGGGGAACAGGAGTTTTTGATTGACGGAGGGGTGTTTGAAAATTCCTATTACGGAACAAACAATGAAACACCTACTGTTTTTAATACTATTTCTGTTAGAACAAATAGTTTAGAAGGATGGGAAATAAGCGGCGTACCGAAAGGTAACGGCGCATTTGCATTTGTGATAAAAACAACAGCGAATGAGCGTACCCTCTCAAAAGAAACAATACAGAATAATGAAACGGGAATTGTGTATATAGATTTTTATCTTGATAATGACGATTTTGCGAGCAGGGAATACTATAAAGGAACAGCTCCTTATACAAACTCCTATAAATATGCGTATGCAGTGGAAGCACAGGATCTTTCAGGAACTGCTGTTTTTGAAAGTCATTCTTCCTGGACTCATTTAGTCACACATCATAGAGAGCTCAATTTTAGCAAACCGGGGTGGTATAAGATAGTACTATCAGACAATCCTATAAGCAATGATCCAAAACATTCATCGGGATCAAATACCTGCTTGTATAGGTAATGTACCCCGGAGGGACGAGGGATATAGTACAATCCCTTCTGGGCTGCCCAGAAGGGATGTTTCGTTTACTCCAATCCATACCCTTCATCAACACCGAGGAGGATATTCATATTCTGGATCGCCGCCCCGGAAGCGCCCTTACCCAGATTATCCAGCCGGGCAGCGGCGAGTATATGCTGATCATTGCCAAAGACCATAATCTCCAGTGTGTTCGTATTATTGCACTTCCCTTCGGTGAGAAAGCCCCACTCAAACTCATCCTGAGCATTAAAAGGCAGAGGTTTCACAAACCGCTGTCCCCGGTAATAGTCTGCGAAAAAAGCGGCAATTTCCGCTGCATGACTTCCCTTTGGGAAGTTTGCCTTCTTCCCGAAGAGTTCCGGGTGCAGGGGCACAGCGACGGTCATTCCTCTAAAATAGTCCGCCACGATGGGGGTAAACAGGGGCGGCGACTTGAGACCGCTGTGTTTCTGCATCTCCGGCAGGTGCTTGTGCTGGAGTCCAAGAGCATAAAAGGCGGGACTCTCCAGTTTTTCCCGGTTTTCCGGCGCCTCGTACCGCTCGATAAGGGAGCGTCCGCCTCCTGAATACCCAGTCACCGCATGGCAAGAGACGGGATAGTCCGCAGGAACAAAACCTTCCTGTACGAGGGGATACATGAGCATATTAAAGCCTGTAGCGAAACAGCCCGGTACGGATACCCGCTTTGACCCGGCTATGGTCTCCCGGTGCTTACTGCTCAGTTCGGGAATACCGTAGGCCCAGCCCTCCTGGGTTCTGTGGGCGGTACTGCAATCAAGAACCCGGGTTGCAGGGTTTTCTACCAGCGACACCGACTCCTTTGCGGCGCTGTCGGGAAGACAGAGAAAGACGATATCCGCTTCGTTTATATATTTTTTCCGTTCTGCCAGATCCTTCCGTTTTTCTGCGGGAATCTTGAGTACCTCGATATCATCCCGTTTTGCAAGCCGTTCATGTATGACAAGCCCGGTAGTACCTTCCTGCCCGTCCACAAATACTGTGTGTTTCATCTATAATGAATCTCCCTGTAGATAACCAGAACGTTCATAGTATCATGATATCTATCGTGTTACAATTGGCAATAATTCACAAAATTCAACAAAATATTTGACGACTCAGAGAAACCCGGGTATACTAAATGTCATGGATAAGGCTGGGCAAGGATATATCAGACAACATATATGTCCGACAAAAATTGTCTTCAATAATATTTAGGAGGAAAATATGAAGAAGATTGCAATACTGGTGCCGGGATTGATCCTGGCGGTTATTCTGGGTCTCACAGTAGGTTGTGCAACGACTCCGGACACAACAGCTTCGGCAACAGCCGCGAATACGGCATCCCCTGTTTTTGTAAAACCCAATTTCCCGTTCCCGCAGCGTGTTACCTATGCGTCCAACTTGATGAAACCTGATGCGGTAACCCAGGAACAGATGGAAGAGAAGATATTCGATCTATTTCGAAACATTCTCCGCAACAATATGATCGTAGACACCACCGGACCGCAGACGAAAGACGGGTTCCGTTTGGTTATCCAGCACAACCAGGCATGGGAAGTCTCGGAGGGCATGGTCGATGTGTCCCACATCAACGTCTCCGAATCTCAGGGCTACGGTATGATGTTAATGGCCTACCTCGCCGGATCAGAAGCAAAACTGGGTCTTGCTCCAAACGAATGGATATTCGGCGCCGACGGACTCAAGGGTTACTACGATGCAATGCTCAGGACTGTACTGAACTACCCCAGCATCCTCTCACCGCATTTGTTTACCTGGGAACTCCTTGGATATCCCAAGGATGGGGATAATACTTCCGGATTCAAAACCGTGGACGGCGTGAATTACGCACCCTTTACGATGGACTGGGAAGCCGGTGACAGCGCCACCGACGGCGATATGGATATCATCTATTCGTTGATCCTGGCAGACAAGCAGTGGGGAAGCGGCGGAACCTATAACTACAAATCCATCGCCCTCGATATGCTGGGTGATCTCTATGACAACGTTGTACACAAGACCTACAAGACCCTGCTTCTCGGCGATTGGGCTTCGTTGGGAGCGGATGTCGATCCGGTTTTGAGGGACTCTACCCGTCCGTCAGACTTTATCCTCAGCCACCTGAAAGTGTATGCCGCCATCGATCCTGCCCATGACTGGCAGGGTGTCATCGACGCTACCTATGACGTGATCAAGGTGATTCGTGACCAGCAGAACGCCAAAGGTAACACCAACGGTCTCTTGCCCGATTTTGTCCAGCGGGGACCCGACGGTTGGGTAATCCCTGACGAGATGATACTTGAAGGCGAAGACGGCGCGTTCGCATACAATGCCTGCCGTGTGCCGTGGCGGCTCGGTACCGATTACCTGGTATTCGGCAACACCGCAATCGGCGACTCAACGCTGTATGATTATATCATTAAACCGATGGATGACTTTGGTAAGGCCTTATCAAACGGCGACCTGGGAATGTTCGGTCCTCTCCAGATAGACGGCACTCCCTTCGAGTACACCGATCCCAATCTGTTCACAGCGCCTTTCCTGCTCACTGCAGAAGCAACAGGAAGCGACCAGGCATATGTAAACTCGTTCTGGACCTACGAACCAGCCCACGAGTGGGACTTCCTTGGACTAAACCACTTCACTGGAGATACCTACAGTGATTACATCAGAATGATCGTCATGATCACAGCATCCGGCAACTACTGGCTGCCGTAAACAAAGAGAAGTGAGAAAAGAGAAAGGAGAAAAGGTAGGAGAGAATAAAGAGAAGAGAAAAGGTAGAAAATAGAAATGAAACAGAAGATCTTCTCATTTCTATTTTCTCATTTCTCATTTTTCACTTCTCCCTTGTGAGCAGTTCCGTTCCTACCCCAGGGAACAGTCGGTGTTTACCGTCTTTCCGCTTCCAGCCTTTTGGGGGACGGAGCTGTTCAACCCTTCCGCCGCTGAATCTTTTAAGCGGCGAATTTCCCTTGCCCGAATGCGCTTTTTCGGGTATTATAGAAGGGATGACAGATATCACACTACCCGAAGACATGAAGGGATATCGCCTCCACTTTGTTGGAATAAAAGGGACAGGAATGACCGCCCTTGCTGAAATATGCAGTTCCCGTGGCGCCATTCTGTCTGGAAGCGACGTTGCCGAGCGGTTTTATACCGACGAAATCCTGGAAAAACTCAACATCCCCCCGGTTACCCCCTTCAATGCGGAAAACATTACCGGGGACATAGCCTTAGTGGTCTACTCTTCGGCGTATAAACCCGGAGAAAACCCGGAACTGATAGCCGCCGCACAGATGGGTATCCCCTGTATGCTATACTCCGAAGCCTTAGGGGCATTGTCGGCGGCCTCTTACAGCTGCGGCATCGCAGGAGTACACGGCACGACCACCACCACAGGACTCACCGGAACCATCCTCAAGGAACTGAACTTCCCCGCCCAGGTACTTGCAGGGAGCGTAATCACCAGCTTTGATGACAGCTGCACCCTCAACATGGGACACGACTATTTCGTTGCAGAAACCTGTGAGTATCAGCGGAACTTTCTTCACTTCCATCCCAGAAAGATACTGCTCACCAGCATTGAAAGCGATCATCAGGATTACTACCCCACCTACGAGTCAATACTCGGAGCCTTTAAGGAATACATAGAACTCCTCCCCGACTTTAGCGAGATCATCTACTGCGCCGACGATCCGGGCTGTGTCGAAGCGGTCAAGTTCATCTTCACCGACCGCCCCGACCTGGTCTACATCGGCTACGGCGAGAAAGCCATGGGGGACTTCAAATTAACCTATAAGGGCATAAAAAACGAGAAACAGGTCTTTACCCTCTCAGGCTTTCCCGGAGAATTCCGCTTAAGCGTACCGGGGCGGCACAACGTCCTCAACGCCGCCGGCGCTGTTGCCCTGTCTATGGCTCTGGTGCGGGAAAAGAACGGAGCGCTTACCGGCAGCGATATGGAGAAGATCCGTACAGGACTCCTTGCCTTTCGGGGAGCAAAACGAAGATCCGAAGTGATAGGAAGCGCTGCTGGCATCCTCTTTATCGACGACTACGGACACCATCCCACGGCAATTGCAACCACCCTTGCAGGCTTAAAGGAATTCTACCCCGGACGAAGGCTCGTAGTGGACTTCATGTCTCATACCTATACCCGCACAGCGGCGTTGCTCAACGAATTCGCTTCCTCATTCGGCGCAGCCGACGAGGTAGTCCTCCATAAGATATACGGTTCTGCCCGTGAGAAGTACAACGGCAATGTGACAGGAAAGAAGCTCTATGCCAAGACACAGTGCAAGCATCCCAATGTAAAGTACTTCGAGGAGATCATGGATGCTGAATCCTATCTCCGCGGAAGTCTGAAAAAGGGAGACCTCTTCGTCACCATGGGCGCCGGGGACAACTGGAAACTCGGGCAGGCTTTGTTCAGCTATTTTCAGAACTAAGGAATTATACAGAATGAAAAGTATGACCGGTTACGCATACAAAGAAATATCCGGCGAAACCAGCGCAAACCCACGGGAAGGCGCTGAAGAACGGGTTCTTTCTATAGAAATAAAGAGCTACAACTCCCGATTCCTCGACCTTTCGGTCTATATGCCGGGCTTTCTCGGCAGGATCGAATCCCGAGTAAGGGACGCCGCAAAGGATCGCATCCAGCGGGGCAAGGTTGACATCAACATCCGCATACGGGAAAACTCATCGTCCATGACGGTAAGCCCCGACATCAATGCGGCAAAGAACTACCATGACGCAATAGAACAGATAGCCCGTCACCTGGGGCACAAAGATGCAGTTCCCCTCAGCCTCATCGTCGCTCAGGAGGGAGTTCTCCGCTCCGAACGGGAAAGCGACCCCGAAACATACTGGCAGTGGATAGAACCGGTACTCACTCAAGCTCTCACCGAATTCGACGACGACCGGAAACGTGAGGGAGAAAACCTCACACAGGACATCCTTGCCATGACCGCGCGAATCGAGAAATCCCTGGAAACCATCACCTCATGGATGCCCGAAATGGAAAAGCTGTTTAAGGACAACATCACCGCCCGCTTCAAGGAGCTTTTAGGAGATGCCGTGGACGAACAGCGGGTCATGCAGGAAACAGCCGCCATGCTGATGAAGTACACGATAAACGAAGAAGCAGTGCGGTTGGGCAGCCACCTTTCAGCCCTGCGTCAGGAAATCGAACACAATCCCGCCCCTGGAAAGAAGATAGACTTCATCTGCCAGGAGATAAACCGGGAGATAAACACCATCGGCTCGAAAAACCAGATCCTGGAAGTCGGCAAAGAGGTGATCGACGCAAAGGACGCTCTCGAAAACATACGGGAGCAGATCCGCAATATTGAATAGCCTTTAAGGAGAAGCCACCATGGCATGTACCTATACAATCCCCCAGGGAAAAGAACTGAGAATAGCGATTTCCGGAAAAAGCGGCTGCGGAAACACCACCGTCAGCACCCTTGTCGCAGAACAGCTCGGCATCCCGGTGGTCAATTTTACCTTCCGCAGTCTTGCCGAGGAGATGTCCCTCTCACTTAAAGACATTATCGAGAAGGCAAAAACCGACGACAGCTTTGACCGTGAAGTCGATGCCCGGCAAGTCGCCTATGCCCGTGAACAATCCTCGGTCCTCGCCTCCCGCCTGGCAATCTGGATGCTGGAAGACGCCGACTTTAAGGTCTACCTCAAAGCGTCCCACGGAATACGCGCCTGCCGGATATACCAGCGTGAACAGAGTTCCCTCGACGAGATCACCGAATTCACCCGAATGAGGGACGAAGAAGACTCCCGCCGCTACAAAGGCCTCTACGATATCGACAACAACGACTTTGACTTTGCAGACCTGATAATCGAAACAGACTCCATCAACGCCCAGGAAGTAAGCGCCATCATCCTCGACGCCCTTGCCTACAGGAAGCTCGTAAACGTCTCATGCTAAACGAATTCCGGCAGGCGATCTGGGATAACTACCGCCGTAACCCACGGCGCTTCCCCTGGCGGGAAACCTCCGACCCCTACGAAATCCTTGTTTCCGAGATAATGCTCCAGCAAACCCAGACCGAACGGGTCATCCCGAAATACACCGCCTGGCTCGAAGCCTTCCCGAATGCTTCAAGCCTCGCCAAAGCATCCCTCCCCGAAGTCTTGCGCCTCTGGAACGGACTCGGCTATAACCGCCGGGCGCGATTCTTACAGGAAGCCTGCCGCATAGTCACCGAAAAATCAGGCGGCGTGTTTCCCCGGGATCCCGACGAACTCGACGCCCTCCCCGGCATCGGCCCCTACACGGCAAGAGCAGTGGCAGCCTTCGCCTTCGGTTCCCCTGAGGTTTTTATCGAAACCAACATACGCTCGGTATACATCTTCTTCTTTTTTCCCGACGCCGAAAAGGTAGACGACAAGGAACTCCTGCCCTTGATCGAACAAACCCTGGACAGGGAACATCCCCGGGAATGGTATTACGCCCTCATGGACTACGGCGCGGCGCTCAAAAAAAGCGTGAAAAACCCGAGCCGCCGCAGCAGCTCTTATGCGAAGCAAAGCAAATTCGACGGCTCCCTCAGGCAAGCGAGAGGAGCCATACTACGAGCCCTCATCTCCGATGAGGCCCTTACCTCTGACGAGACCTTCATCTTGGAAGATCCCGCCCCTGAGTACGGTAATAAACTGTCACTTTCATATATAGCTGAAAAAGAAGGAATCGATATGGATCGTATCCGAAAAGCCGCTCTCAGCCTTTGCAGCGAGGGACTTCTGGTATGTGAAGATGAAATATGCTACATTCCGGATCCTCAGCGTCGAGATCCTGTATAGCGATCTCCCCTGAAGAATACACCGCATAGGTTCGCGGCGCATAAATGCGCTTGGGGCTTTCCCCTTCGGCAAGCTGTCCCTTCGGCTGGACTCCCGACTTAGGCAGTGAGATTGAGCCGGGATTGCAGAGGATAATCCCCTTCCCGTCTTTCGTCACAGCCTGCTCCGCCCTCCAGACATGGGTATGCCCCGAAAGAAAGATACTCCCTTCGGGAAGAGGCGGAAGATTCCCCTCGTGAAAAATATGCCCGTGGGTAGCAAAAAGAGTGCGCCCCTCATCAACTATAACGCAATAGTCCCCCATGCAGGGAAAGTGCAGCAGCATCTGGTCTATCTCGGCATCACAATTCCCCCGAACGGCGATAATCCTGTCTGCATAGCGATTCAACAAATCCGCCACAGCCTGAGGGTTATGTCCTTCCGGCAAGGGATTCCGGGGACCGTGGTAGAGAATATCCCCCAGCAGAATAAGGTAATCGGCGTTGAGTGCATTGAACCGCTCCACCGCCTGCTCGGCAAAAGTGAATGATCCGTGAATATCAGAAACAATCAGGTATTTCATACTAATCGATATCCTTCTGAGAGAGTCCGTACTGCTCCCGGGGATGGTGTTTCCGGTGTCCATAGGGTTCAACATGAACCACTATATCGTATACATCCGGGATGGTTCGGCGTACAGACTTCTCAACCTTCTCGGCTATATCATGAGCCTGATGAACCGTCAATTCGGCATCAACCTCAATATCGACATCGATATCCCACCGGGAAGCGATCTTCCGTATTCTGGCTCGGTGGGGATTACGGACACCATCCACCGCAAGAATTGAGGCGAAAAGCTCCGCATACATGGTATTATCGGGGTTTCCGTCCATCAGCTCCGTATTCATCTCCATGAATATAGTGACGGCGTTTTTCATAACCCAAAGGCTTACCGCCGCCGCAGTAATGGCATCGAGTATGGGCATACCGAATATACGAGCCGCAGCAAGCCCTGCAAGAACCGAAAAGGAGATAACAATATCGTTCCGCATATTCTGGGCATTGGCAAGAACCATGGAACTGGCAGCCTTCTTACCCAGCCGAAACTGGGTGAACGCCAGAATACCCTTACCCACAACCGACACCGCCGTGACAATTATGGCAAGCATATCCGGCGCAGGAGAGACTTCTCCGGAAAAAAGCTGCTTTACCGCAGAAACACCGAGCTGGGCTCCTGCAAAAAAAATGAGAAACGAAAGCACCATAGTGGCAGTCGTTTCCGCCCTGCCATGACCCCATGGATGATCCTTATCCGAGGGACGGGAAATAATCCTGCTGATAACCAGGGTCATACAGGCGATAATCACATCCGTTGACGAATCGATACCGTCTCCGATAACGGCGAGACTTCCTGTTATACTTCCAGCAACTATCTTGAGCCCGGCAAGCAGTAAGTTTCCGCCAAAGGCAATTATCCCCGCCAGAGTGATGAGCTTTTGCCGTTCATCTATATTCATGACTCTCACCCTATGCCCTATTTGAGGAACTCCGCCACCGCAGCTATAGTCCGGTCGATATGCTCTCTGGCGATCCAATGGTGAGTGACCAGACGCACAGGCATTCCAATGGGCGCGCCGTTAATCAGTATACCCTGTTCCGCCATATAGGAGACAAAGGCTTCGGTGTCTATGGTTCTGTCCTCAAAAGTAAAGTACACCATGTTTATCTGGGGTTCAAAAGCCACGGCTATCCCCGAAAGAGCGCTGAGCTTTGAAGCGAGAAGCTTTGCGTTTTCATGATCGCCGTCGAGACGCAGCCGCATCTCCTTGAGGGATATAAGCCCCGCAGCCGCCAGAATTCCCGCCTGCCGAAGCCCGCCGCCCATAATCTTCCGCT
>JAITWB010000156.1 GCA_031285525.1 Spirochaetaceae bacterium | reverse complement strand
GTTCCGGCAGATGCGCCACTGCTCCTGCTACCGCATCGAGGCCGCAGATGTGGGTGACCATGACCGCCGGACGGAGCTTCTTCTCGGAAGCCAGTTGTATCGCTTCTTTCATGTCATCGGTATTGCCGCCGGTACTTCCCAAAATATGGGTGCTGGTGTAATGGCAGTTGTAGAGGTTTATCATGGCGGAGAAATTTTTGTCCTCAGGGCCTGCAAAGAAATTAAGGCAGCCGTCGAATGCCATGAGCTTATCTCCCAGTTCAGCCAGTTCCCGTATGGGAGCGTAGACAAACACATCGTCGTAGCCGGCTCCTTCGGTGAGATCCATGAGGAAGGCGTATTGATCTTCCTTGTTGCGGGGATTGACGTAATGCAGTTCCACGCCGTTTTGTTTAGCCAGTTCCGGGGAAATCAGTTGTTCAGCCCGGTGCAGACGTCCTTCGTCCACATCGGTTACGACGATGCGGGCGGGCTTATTGCCGCCGTAGAGGGGATACTCCACAGCGCCCAGACCCATGGGGCCGGCTCCGCCGAGGATGAGTACATTGCCTCCGGCTTTGATGTCCAGGGCATGATCGTAGTTGCGTTTGTTGGTGTGGTACATCATGTGATAGCCGCCGATGATACAGCTCATCGGTTCCGCAAGAGAGGCGTAGAAATAGGCGTCCCCGTCATAATGGAAGAGGCAGCCCAGTTCCATCACTTCCTGGGGCAGGATACAGTAGGTAGCGTCTCCGCCGAAAAACTCATAGGAGTAGCCGGGAGAGGCGAGACTTCCCTTGTAATTGAGCGCCGGCTGCTGGGCAAACTTTTCCCCCGCCTTAAACTCATGCTGCCACTTCGCTCCCACCTTAACGATGTCACCGGAAAACTCATGTCCGATAATGATAGGATTGGTGTCCACGTTCTGGGGACAGCGTTTATGCTGCTTCCCTTGCTTGAGGAGTTTATAGGTGGACATACAAATACTGTCGCTGATAATCTTGACGAGGATTTCGTCATCTTTGATTTCCGGAAGTTCGAATTCTTCCAGCCGAAGATCGTCGGCGCCGTAAAGGCGAACTGCTCTTGTTTTCTGTCCCATGGTTTCCTTCCTTTAATTGGGTCTTGTAACCGGGTCGTATTGCCGGTTTCTATTTCAGGCTCTGATATTCGGTGTTATGCGATTTTTTCCAGCCTGGTTTTGGTTAATAAGTCACCTATCAATGCCTGCTCAGGGGGATTGGTGCCTTCGGTGGTACATGCTCCGGCGGACGCCGCAATTGCCAGGGAGAAACGGCCTTCGTCGGTCAGTCCCTGCTCATAGCTGTAGACCAGTGCGCCTACCATGCTGTCTCCTGCTCCTACGGTGGAACGCACCGGAACCCGCAGTCCTTCCGAACGCCATACGCCGTTCTGGTTTGCGAATAACGCACCGTCTTTCCCCATAGAAAGGGCAACGAGCTTGACTCCCCTGTCCAGCAGGATGCGGCAGAGTTCCGCCAGTTTTGCATCCCCGATACTGCTGTCATCGGCGAGTCCGAAGTATTGCAGCAGTTCATACCGGTTAGGCTTGATGCAGTTGGGAACCTCATCGGGAGGGGATTCCATGGCAAGACGGAATCCCTCGCTGTCGGCGTCGAGGAACACGGAGGCTCCGCAGCGGCGCAGTTTTTGGGTGAGCTTTTGATACGTGTCTTTGCCGAGTCCTGCAGGCAGGCTGCCGGAGAGGACTATGGTGTTTCCCGGTTTTGCATAGCCGTAGAGCTTTTGCTGCATTTCCGTCCATTCAGGGGCGGTTATTTCCGGCCCCGGTTCGTTTAATTCCGTCAACGCCCCTTGATCATCCATTACTTTGAGGTTTGTTCTGGTGACGGCTTTTATACCGACAAAATCCGCTTTGAGGGACTTTTTCTCGATAAGGGATAGGAGTTCGTTCCCTGCACTGCCGCCGGCAAAACCGACGGCGACACTGCTGCCTCCGAGAGCCCGTATCATGGCGGACACATTGACCCCCTTGCCGCCTGCGTCGATCCGTACATCACGCAAACGGTTAAGGGCATTGGGACGCATCACATCCACAGTGGCGGTTTTATCCAGCGCCGGATTAAGAGTAACCGTAATAATCATGCCCCATTACCTCCTCCTGCAAGCATTTCATAAAATTCATCGACGTTTGCATTTTTAACAAGCCTGAGGGTATCATCTCCGGTGTCCAGGTGGTCTACCACATTTCCCAGAATATCCAAATGCTCGTCCCCCTTCGCAGCGATACCGATCACCAGGTATACGGTAGACCCCTGCCAGTCTATACCGTCAGGAAAGGTGAGTACCACAATGCCGGTTTTGATAATATCTTTTTTATACGCCTCTTCGCCGTGGGGAATGGCAATGAAATTACCGATTCCGGTACTAAAGGAGTTGTCCCGTTTGAGCATTCCTTCAATGTACCCTTCCGCAACATAGCCTGAATCGAAGAGCATTTGTCCGCATCGGCGGATAACCGCTTCCCGGTCAGTGGAACTCTGGTTCAGTATAATGTTTTCCTTTATGAGTATTTCGCTCATATCTATCTCCTTCTATTATATGTGATCATTCCCTCGTCCATGACGGTCGAGGATGTGCGCTATTTCCTGTTCAAGAAAGGTTCGAACGATGTTGCCCTTTCCGTTTCTTACCGCCTCAAGAAAAGACGGACTGTCTATCAATGCTCCTGAAATGCCGCCGAGAAGCTCGGTTATCTCACGGGGAGCGGTATCGGGGAGGAGCATGAGAACGCAGCTCTGCGTTTGTTTGAAGTATTCGTGAGAAAAGATTCCGCCTTCGGGAAGAATCAGAGCGAATAGGGGCGAAGTCACAGCGGGGCTGCGGGTATGGA
>JAITWB010000063.1 GCA_031285525.1 Spirochaetaceae bacterium | reverse complement strand
GAGCCGGATCAGATCAGGAAAAGAGGGGCGGGGTTAACCGCTTATCCTCCGTTTACCGCTGTCAAAGATCATCTTTTAACCGTCTGTATTACCATCAGGTTTGCCCTATCGCTGTCGGTATATCGACTGTCTGTCGATTCTGTGCGATAATTTAGAGTGGCGAACACATTCGCCAAGAAAAAAGCACTTTGGCTATAAAGTGGCGAATTTGTTCGCCCGATATAGTTATTATCGTCCTGATTGGGTTATTTGTCAACACAAAATAACCCAATTAAGTCATTTTTATAAAGGATTTTTGCATGGAACAAGATTATTCATCGAGAATTCGCAAAATTCGTGACTCAATAGGGTTAAACATCGCTTCCTTTGCGAGATCATTGGGAATCCCACGTTCGACCATTGTTGGATGGGAAGAAGGAAAAGCTGTTGCTATTAGTGTTTTACCAAAGTTACATGAACAGTTTGGTGTAAGTATGAATTGGTTCCTTACAGGAGAAGGGGATATGTTTGTTCGGGATTCAGACAATACTGAACAAACATATCCTTCTCCTATTGTTGGTGCTATTGAAGACTTGATAGAAAAAACAATGGAGCTAAAGATCGCTAAATTTGAAAATCTTGAATCTCGCCTAAAGCGGATTGAAGACACAGTTCTAACCCGATACTCGATCAATATCGATGATTCATCCTTTGAACTGTCAGAAGATGAACCTGAATACGGCTCTCGGGTGAAAATCCCATTCGTTAATGACGTAGCTGCTGGACCGCCTATAGAACAAAGGGATTTCCCGGACGAAAGAGCGGAAATTTCGGCGGCATTGGCACGGGGAGATATATTTGAGTGTTATGCTGCCCGTGTCCGGGGCGAATCCATGTGCGAGGCGGGTATCCCCGATGGCTCAATTATTTTGATACGCAAGTCCGAGGTGCCTTGTGAAGGTAGTATTCAGATTGTCCGTATAGGCAAGCACTCTACCCTTAAACGGGTATGCCGGGATAATAACGGAAACTGGGAGCTTCGATATGAGGATGGAACAAACAGGGTTATAAAAGTTGACTCAGATGATTTCCATGTACAGGGGGATTTCTTGGCAGTACTGCCCGAAAGTTGCTTGGTAAAGTAAAACACGCTCAAAACATCCAGCTCTGATATATTCAGGGCTGGATTCGACTGTAATACTAAGTTTCGTTACTTAAATATCTTTTTGCTTGTTCGCTATCGAGAGGGATTATATTTATAACGCATCCAGGAAAACCAATATCCATGTAAAAAAGACTATCCTTTGACTTCCAATAATATGTCATGGTGGCTCCTAGCGAGTAAAAATAAGGACGACCATATGTCTCAGTTAAATATTCTATACCTTTATCTTCTGAAACACCTTGAATTGTTAGATATATTTTTATTAATAAACCATGATCAAATCTAAAATTTTGCCAAAGTTCTCCACCTAAAAACAGTCGAGGTTTATCTGGATCATAATAATAAAAAGTTGAGTCTGTTTGTGTCTCTGGAGCTCCCTGCACCGCAATAACTTGTTTTTTTGTCATATACCAATCGGTTTTGAATAAATCATCAGCACAACAGATAGCAAGTAAGTTGATACATACGCAGACAAAAAAGACTTTACGAAACATAATACAGCCTCCTATATATGAGAGACAGGATAATCTCTATTAAAATTAATTTCTAGAGCTTCCCACCTATCCGCAGTTTACACTTTTATCTTTCCATATCAGCTATCCTGTAACAGTACTTGTTTTTACCCGTACTGATCGCAAGGAGGAGCAATGTGATAAAACCCGCCCACCCGATACGCCCCGGATCTGTCATCACGACAAATTTCGGACACGATATAGACCCCATAGAAAACATATACCGTTTCCACCGGGGTATAGACCGTGCAGGCGGTGACGGTCTCGTATACGTCCCCTCTGCCCCAAATAAGGCGATAGTAGAAAACCCCTCGACCTCCTCCTACGGTACGCTTATCCGCCTGATCTACAAAGCAGGAGATTCCGTCTTTGAAATACGGATCGCACACTGCGTTGACTTTAACCCCGAGTTTGTAACCCTTGCCAAAACAGGCGGACTCATCCCGGCGGGAATGGTTATGGCGCATGAGGGGTCAGTCGGCAAATCAACAGGACCTCACTCCCACATAGAACTCATCGCAATCGGAGAGCGGAACAAATGTCTGGATGAATATCTTGTCGGGTACGGAGGAAAACCCGGCTCAGTCTTTGAGTCAGATGACCTCGATGAAATCGATAAGACATCCTACGAAAAATGGAGAGGTGACTACGCTGTCACCCATCTCGGATTCCACGAGTGCCGCGCATGGGATCAGCGCACAGGAAAATACGCAATCTGGATGAACCCTGAAATACTGGGTCTTTAAATAATGGAGGAAACTATGGAACTGAAAGGCAAGCCCTTATCTCTCGCATCGAAGATACTCGCAGCGGTAATCGCCATCGGCGCGCTTGTACTTAAAGCGACCGTATCGGCTGATCTCGACATCGACGCCGCTCTCAAGGTATCAACCTTTGTCGCCCTTGTATTCAGCCCTGTGGATCTCTCCATGGTTGTATCTAACATCTTCGGTACCCGGGGTAAAACATGATACAGGTATACATTATTGCCGGAGTACTGCTTTCTGTATTTGGTTTGATAGCGGGATTGATTGTCAAAAGAAATCTGGAAGCAAACAGAAAGGTGAGAGAAGAGCGAGAGAGGACTAAGAAAGCCCTTAAGCGCCAAAAGGACAAAGACACTATCATGATGGAGGTATTCGGAGATGCTGAGAAGAAAAAAGCTGATATCACTGCTGCCGGCACTGACCGTAATCGTTTTAACGCTGCTACAGACAGCCTGCGCAACAACAAGCCCTGAATACATCTACGATGTCCCGGCCGTTGTATTCCCGGTCTTCCCTGATCCCGACTGTGTCACCTTTGACGAAGAGTCAGGTCTTGTATCCTTTCCTCTATGGTATTGGGAGGAGATTGCGAAATATAAGATCTCTGTGAATGCGATAGAGGCATACCTTGCCCGGCTGAGAGCGGCGGATACCCTACTGGAGGAAAAATAGATGGATATAGCAGCTCTCCTCAAAATTGCTGAACAATGGGGGCCATCCGGCATAGTGACATCCGTCTTGATTTTTGCCATCGTCCATCTGAGCCGCAAGCTCACAGCGAACGAAAAAAAGGATTCCGACCGGGCGAAGCAAACAGAAAAACTCATAACTGATGCCATCAAGGAAATCGAGGAAAAGCTGTCGAAGCGGCTCGATGAACATGATAGACGCCTATCTATTATTGAGCTTGAGTACACGAAAAATTCCGATTTCCTCCGGGAACTTTCCGGCTGGAGATTTGAAATCCATCGGCTTTCAGATCTTATTACAAAACAGTTCAGCGATTTTATGAAAAGCATAATCGATGTATGGAAGGAGAAAGATAGATGAAACAGAATACATTGCGGGGGAAACTGCTTGATTTTTTGAAATACCTCTATCCCGAAGGAGCTGAAATAAACGAAGTTATCACCGTTTTTTTTCAGTATCACAAGGTTGCTGATATTGAAGAAGCGCTTGAATATCTATCGGACAAAGGATACATCCTAAAAAAGGAAGTACCGCATCCGTACAGGGCAAAAGAGAGTATCCGCTGGTACAAGATCCTTCCGAAGGGCATTGATCTTATTAATGGCGATATTGCTGACGAACCTGGAATCAGCATAATTCGGAGGTAACATGAGCCGCCGAGGGAAACTCGAAATGCTCGGGCTTTTTGAGCGCGCATTTGAGATGCACGAAAAAGAAAAGCTCACCATTAAACAGATAATAGATATTTTCCGAGAAGAAGGATGGGATGTCACATACTCATCGGTGCAGAGAGGGATCGTGTCGGCAAAAAATGCGGCAAAGGAGATTAATGCGCGATCAGAGGAAGCCCGGGTACTTCTTGAAGCATACCGCAATAACCCTGGAACTGATATCCAAGAGGCAGTTGTAAAATATGTCAGCAGTAATCTCCTTGGAGCCGCCTTGAGTCTTGGATCCTTTGAAACCGATGATCCTTTAGAACTCGTTAAGATGGTAGACAAACTGGCATCAGCTCAGATTAAAATTTCCCAGCATACCCTCAAGTATACAACCGGCTTTGAAGAGGCAAAAAAGGCGGTATTAACATCCCTTAAAGATGAGCTGAAAAACCATCCTGATATCCTTGAAAGACTCTCTTCTATCGTACAGTCTCTGGAACCGGCAAAGAAATGACAATAACAGAGGAGCTGGTCGGCAACAAAGAAGACGCAGAAAAAGAGATAGCCCGCCGTACCCGCCGCTCAAAGTGTGAAAACGACTTCGGACTCTTTTGTAAGACCTATCTGCCTCATTACTTCGGCACATCAGGGGCAACATACCA
>JAITWB010000219.1 GCA_031285525.1 Spirochaetaceae bacterium | reverse complement strand
AGGTATTCTCCTATCTTTCGGAGGAAAGCGCCCTTGCCCTGTGCAGACCCATCCTGATAACAGGGAAAAGTCTGCTCGTGCATCGGGACATTGTCTCGGATTTTCTCGTCAGTGCGGAGATTTTCTTTGAAAAAGAGAAACTCCCCATAAGCCTTGAGGCAGTCGCAGAGGAGCAGTGGTATGAGCTCTATACAGCCTCAAATCGCTGGAGTCCCCGGATATCGGTTCCCTTGGTGACAGCGTTTCTGGAGCGGGGAGACACAAAATGCCTGGTGAGTACCAGATCCCTCCTCGGGGAGGGCTGGAATTCCATCACCTTGAACACCCTCATCGACCTCACCACGGTGACAAGCAATGCCTTCGTCAACCAGATACGGGGCCGTCCCCTCCGGCTCAACGATATGCGGCCCTATAAAACAGCCAATAACTGGGATGTGGTCACTGTCTCGGCGGAACATATCGAAGGAGTCTCCGATATGGAGCGGCTCCAGAAAAAATATTCCCGTTTTTTCGGACTGAGTATGGACGGAATCATTGAACGGGGAATCGGACATACCCACCCGCTGCTCTGTGGTACGGATATTAAGAAAATTGCGTCTCAGCGGACAGCTTTCAACACAGAGATGCTGAATCGCGCCCAGGATCGCCTCGAATGTTACCGAAAGTGGAAGATCGGCGAAACCTATAAAAACGTTTTTATCCAGTGCCTCGAAGTAGAATCCTCAGGCGGTGCTGCTCCGGCTATGGGAACGGGCAGATTCATCATACGCCAGCTTCAGGAGGTGACAAAAAGAATCCGCAGGCGGAAACTCCTGTTCAGGATGACCCTGATTCCGTTACTCCTTTTCGAAGCAGTTCTGATGTTCATCCTCATGCAGTTCGGTTTCAATATACCGTTCATTATCAGCATTATACTGCTATGTCTTATAGGATATAAACTATTCCCTATCTTGAAAAAACTGGAGGGCAAATTCAGTATCCCCGACCGGTACTTGCGAAAACAGGTACCGGAACAGTTTGAACAGGAAAAGGATATGCTCCGGGTATTTAAAATACTGGCAGAAGTCCTCTTTCAGGCTTTTCATGAACGGGGTTTTACCGATTCCCCAAAAAATGAGCTGCAAATACAGCGACGGGAGAACGGCAGTTACCGGATATATTCTAATGATGAAAAAATCTCATCCCTCTTTGCTCAGTCGATGGAAGAGATGCTCTCTTCGGTGGTAGACAAGAAGTATATCTTATTGGTGAAATACGCAGCCTCTTTCAACTCTGAACGTTTTATCTATATATATAATGAATTTTTCAGGAATCATCAGGGAAACGGTTCCACCGCCGATTATATCGAAAACTTTTGCCGCTTTTTCAGGAAATACCGTCATACTATGCAGTCTGATCCCCATGCGGCAGTACCTGTTCCGTCAGTATTCAGCAGAACCAGAAAAGACGCTGAGTGGTTCCGTATGGTTTGGATGAGGGAGACCGCAAACTATAGTGAAGTGGTAGGAATACGGGAATCGGGACGGGATAAAACCCTCAAAAACACTGGAGGAAACAGGCTCCTTCCGATCCATGTGAGACGGAAGGAGCTCTGGGAGTAATAGGTTAATCAGCGAGTTTCTGGTATGCGTCGAACTCTGCAAGCATCTCCGCATCCTTGTTCTTATCCAGAAGGCTTACCACTATCGCAACAACGAGACAGACAATGAATCCCGGAAGTATCTCGTATATATTGAAGATTCCGCCGGAGAGGGGTTTCCAGATAAGCACGACAGCACCGCCGGAGATAAGCCCAGCCAGGGCGCCGTTACGGGTCGTCTTGCGCCAGAAGAGCGCCAGCAGGATGAGCGGTCCAAAGGTGGCGCCGAATCCCGCCCAGGCGTAACTTACCAGTCCGAATATGGAGCTGTTCGGGTCAAGGGCGATGAAGAAGGCGATAAGTCCTACGGCGGCAACGGTCAGGCGGCTCACCATGAGGGTTTCCTTCTCTGAGGCGTTCTTGCGGATAAAGGGCTTGTACACATCCCGGGAAAAGGCCGAAGAAGCGACCAAGAGCTGGGAGTCTGCAGAGCTCATGGCTGCTGCCAGGATTCCGCAGAGGAAGATTCCTGCGATAAAGGCAGGGAACATCTGCATGATTGTCTCGATAAATACAGTGTCAGCCGCTCCGGCAGCAAGATCCTTCGTGAGGTACACCTTTCCGACCGCTCCCACCAGCAATGCGCCGATAAAGGCGATGATAACCCATACCATGGCTATCCAGCGGGAGAGTTTTACCTCTTCATTTGAGCGGATAGACATAAACCGGACGAGGATATGGGGCATTCCAAAATAACCGAGCCCCCAGGCAAGTGCGGAGATGATAGCGGCGATTCCGAAGTTGTCGTTGGGACCGCTGATAAAGGGGTTGAGGAATTCCGCGCCGAATGCGCTTATCCTGCTGAATGTCTCTGCAGGGCCGCCGAGGGTGATTATAGCGATTATCGGGGTAATTAGCAGCGCCACAAACATGAGGGAACCCTGAACGAAATCGGTGGCGCACACCGCAAGGTACCCGCCGAGGAGGGTATATACCAGAATAACGCCGATACCGAGGAGGAGGGCATAGATATAGGGAATCCCAAACACGGAATTGAACAGCTTCGCACAGGCGACGAAGCCTGATGCCGTATAAATCGTGAAGAATATGAGTATGAAGATAACCGATACCAGGCTGATAACCCGGGACTTGTCACGGAAGCGGTTGGTGAAGAATTCGGGAATCGTTATCGAGTCTCCTGAATGCATGGTATACTTCCGCAGCCGCTTCGCTACGATGAGCCAGTTTAGATAGGTTCCGATGATGAGACCCAAAGCAGTCCAGAAGGCTTCTTTCATTCCCGTCAGATAGGCGACTCCGGGGAGTCCCATCAGGAGCCAGCCCGACATATCCGAAGCTTCGGCGCTAAGGGCGGTCATCCATGGTCCAACCCGGCGTCCGCCAAGGAAAAAGTCAGACGAACTGCTGGTTTTCTTGTAATAGCTAAAGCCGATGAATATCATTGCGGTCAGATAGCAGACAAAGGCGATCAGAATACTTATGGTACTTCCGTTCATTGCAACTCCTCACAAAAGCACCTGTTAAGTACTTTATGCAGTATTATAGAAGATTGGTGAATATTTATTCATTTATGAGAATAACAGTGATTGCGGTTGGGCGTCAAGTCTTTCTTCTCAATCCACAACAACTCACCATAAGGTATGTACTCTATTCTTTCGTACTCATCACCATCTACGTTGGATATAAGTTGTGCACTCCCCAAGTGATCACTGTGATACCAGCACTGCTTCTTCTTTGCAGTACACACACAAAACTGCAAAACTCAGAGTTCAGTTCATTATCCAAAAGACAGCCGAAACATGCTCTTTCGAATTTATTGCATACTCCCTGTGCCATTGGACTTTCAATATTCGTCCTCTGTTACAACTTTTCACAAAATCCAGCGTTCGCCTATCCAGAGACCTCGCTCTCCCGTCCAGCCTTCTCCGTCCGTAGCTCCTCCGCCCCTCGGCATCAAATCCCTCACAACATCTCTCTGTTTTGAACCAAAATTAGTTTTCTGACACTTCGAGAGAGTAACTTTTTTAACATTACTCTCTGTTGTGAACTAAAACTAATTAATTGACACTTCGGCCTTCGTGATTTAAATACATCAACAGACTGTCAATATCGGGCTTTGCTCTCATGACATTATCACGTTGATATACTGTTATACTCCAACCATCATATTCATCTTCATAATCTTCAACAACTAAAT
>JAITWB010000162.1 GCA_031285525.1 Spirochaetaceae bacterium | reverse complement strand
TATCGAACATATTCTCCCGGGTACGGCGCAAACAGAAGGGAACTGCCCAATATACAAAGTCAGACGGCAGAAACCGTGATATCTGCGTCCGTGAGGGGGGACTCCTGTTCAATGTAAACCTCTCCGATTATCTCGATACCGGGCTGTTTCTGGATCACCGGAATACCCGGGCTCTGGTACGAGATGAAGCCGCAGGCAAGAGGGTGTTAAACCTCTTCTGCTATACCGGAGCCTTTTCGGTATATGCTGCCGCAGGAGGCGCCGCTGCGGTAGACTCTGTAGACCTTTCAAACACCTATCTCTCCAAAGCTCAGGAGAATTTTAGGCTCAACGGATTCACCTCCGGCACGGCACAAAGCCCTTGGGGCTTTATCTGTGCAGATACAATAGAATTTCTCCGTCGGGCAGCTATAACAAGGCAGAGCTGGGACTTAATAGTCCTTGACCCGCCGACCTTCTCCAACTCCCACAAAACGGAATCGGTGCTCGATATAAACCGGGACTGGCCGAATCTCGTTGAGCAATGCCTGAAGGTGCTTTCTCCTGGAGGAGTGTTATATTTTTCATCCAACTCCCGCAAACTCAAATTCGACCCCGCTCTTTTGCCCTCCGGCTGTATGTCCGAAGAGATCACAGACCGTACCATACCAGAAGATTTCAAGAGTCACTCCCCTATTCACCACTGTTACCGAATTTTTCAAGAAAAATAGTGTTATAACTAGGCACAAAAATTTGACAACCCGATTCTGGATGCACTACACTTTAAATACCGATACTTCGGTATTCAGTTTGATTCGGATTGAATGATTTTTCTGAAAAGGATGTTTTTGAGCATGGCGAAAAAGCTTTATGTGGGCAACATGAATTATGCCACAACAGAACAAAGTTTGTGTTCCCTGTTTGCACAGTTCGGGGAAGTGGTTGGAGCGAATATTATTTTTGACAGGTATTCGGGACAGGCAAAGGGCTTCGGTTTTATCGAAATGGCTGATGAAAATCAAGCAAGAGAAGCGATACAAGCTCTGGACGGCAACGAGTTTGAAGGCCGCCGTATACGGGTAAACGAAGCCGTTGAGCGGGAACATTCAAGAAGTCAGCCCTCGTCTTCCCAGAGACAGGGCTACAACTACGGGGGGTATTAACCCCTGTACATAGAATTGTATTGAGCAAATAAAAAAGGCTGTTCAGGACGAAACATCTTGAACAGCCTTTTTTATGTACAGAATAGAAAAAACTATTCCTTGATGCCGTACTTCTTTCTGAACCGGTCGATACGTCCGGCTGTGTCTACCAGCTTCTGCTTTCCGGTAAAGAACGGATGACAGGCTGAGCAAATTTCAACCTTGATATCCCGTGCGACAGAACGGGTCTCGAACACGTTCCCGCAAGCACAGGTAATTTTTGTCATTTCATACTTGGGATGGATTCCCTCTTTCATAGTTGCTTCCTCCAAAAGACTCTATTGATTGAACCTGCCCGGATTTTAAACCCACAGGTTCTCTTGTTTCCACTTATTCCGCTCCCATGCCTGTATTCATGGATCGCAGAAATGCTTCATTATTCTTTGTTTTCTTCATTTTGTCAATGAGTAGTTCGATGATTTCCGCATCGTCCATGGGGTTAATAACCTTGCGGAGTACCCATATCTTCTGAAGTTCCTCTTCCGTAAGAAGGAGATCCTCTTTACGGGTGCCCGACTTCTTGATGTTGATAGCGGGAAAGAGACGGCGATCTGCGAGCTTCCTGTCGAGATCAACCTCCATGTTACCGGTACCTTTGAACTCCTCAAAGATAACCTCATCCATGCGGCTGCCGTTATCGATCAGCGCAGTGGAGATGATGGTAAGGCTTCCGCCCTCCTCCACGTTACGGGCAGCTCCGAAGAACCGCTTGGGCTTGTGAAGGGCATTGGAGTCAACACCTCCGGAGAGAACCTTTCCCGAGGTGGGAACGGTCTGGTTATACGCCCGGGCAAGACGGGTTATGGAGTCAAGGAATATGACTACGTCCCGCTTATGCTCTACCAGACGCTTTGCCTTCTCCAGAACCATCTCTGCGACCTGTACGTGCCGGGTTGCCTGCTCATCAAAGGTAGAAGAGATAACTTCTGCCTTTATCGTCCGTTCCATGTCGGTGACTTCTTCCGGCCGTTCATCAATGAGCAGCACGATGAGATACACCTCAGGGTGGTTTGTCGTGATAGCATTGGCGATACGCTGCATCAGGATGGTCTTACCAGCCTTGGGAGGCGCAACGATCAGCGCACGCTGCCCTTTTCCGATAGGACAGAGAAGGTTCATGATCCTGGTTGAGGTCTCCTCTGTGGTGGTTTCGAGGTTGAGTTTCTCGTCCGGATACAGAGGGGTAAGGTTCTCAAAGGGAATACGGAGCTGCGCCTCACGGGTATCGTCGAAGTTGACTGTCTCTATCCTGAGGAGCGCGAAAAACCGCTCACCCTCTTTGGGTGACCGGATCTGTCCGTAAATAGTATCGCCGGTCTTGAGATTGAACAGCCGTATCTGGCTGGGAGATATATAGATATCGTCCGGTCCAGGAAGGTAGCTGTTCTGGGGAGAACGGAGGAATCCGTACCCGTCAGGAAGAATCTCAAGAGCGCCTGAGGCAAAAATGATTCCCCCGTGTTCCGTATGAGCCTTGAGTATAACAAAGATGAGTTCCTGCTTCTTCATCGGCGCAAGATCGTCAGGAGAAATACCGTATCGTCCGGCAAGCTCCCGCAGTTCGTGCATACCCATACGGGAAAGCTCATTTATAGTCAGTTTTGGTTTATTATCTCTGTCCGAATTGTCTTTTTCAAAACTTTCCCTGGGGGAAGGCTCTCTTTCTGATATATGCTGTTCTTCCTGCTGGGCAGGAACGGCGTCTTTCTGCATCTCAGTCCGGGGGATTCTTTTTCTGACACGGGGACGAACAACAACCCGCTCCCTGCCTTGTCCGTTTTTGTCCTCCGCCGGGGAGGTTTCTTCTTTGAATGAGGCTGCTGTTTCCTGTTGTGCAGAATCGGCATCCCCTCTGAAGGACTCTTCAGATCCATCGGATGTCATTCCAGTCAGGTCGAACTGCCCCTGTTCATCTACCGCCGAACTGACTGATTCCTCAGACATGTCAACAAATCGGCGCTTTTGAATCGGTGCCATCAAATTCTCCATCTGTTTTGGTTAAAAAAGTGACCACATGCATTGCTTGAAATGTATAGTGATTTATCATCCACGATATGATACATTACTATAGCAGTATGTATAGGTTACTGTCAAGAGGCTGCGCCCTTCCCGCGCAGTCTCAAGTATCAAAGCAGGTTACACCTGCAAAGGGTCGATTGTAGTATCAAACCCTTGTTCTAATCTCTGTCCCAGCATTTGCCCCGAAACGGGTTCTGCAGGAGTCTCCGGGAAGGATAAAAGGGAAGATTCCTTTAATTCAGGTATGGAAGCAGAGAAGATATCGGTCTCCGCCTCAGCCCGGATCATGGCAACTTCACCTTCAAAAAGGACGTCATCGGCTATACGAAGCCGGGAGGTAACCACGTTTCCGCGGATTTCACTCCCGCTCTTCATCTCAACCCGATCAGTGGCTTCCAGATTACCGGAAACCTTCCCTTCCACGGTTATGGAGGACGCCTGCATCTGATCTACCCTGCATACAGCAGACTTCGCTATAACCAGCGTCCCCCGAGCGTGTATGGTACCCTCAAACTGTCCCGTAATAGTCAAATTATCGGTAAATTCGAGAACCCCCTGAAACACCGTCTCTTTGCCGAATACGGTCGTATTTTTTTCCCTTTCCTTTTCATATCCCCGAGCCATAAAACCCACCATATTCGCAAGTATACTGTGTTTCGTACCTGAAACCGCTTTTACGTATTATAAACACTCCGCAATTCCTGCGCAAGTGAGTCTACATCCACATTTTTGCTTTTAAGCTTCTTGCTCTCCTGCTCCAGACGGAAGATCTCATCCTTGAGCGTGTTGTACTGCTCCAGGCAGTCGGAAATACGTTTCTGGAACTCCCCAAGAGCAGCCGTGTCGGAGACATCTTGTATACTCTGAAACAGCGCCGCAGTTTCGTTGGCATACCGAATAAGAGAACCTTTCATCTTTTTTTGCAGAACCAGGAGTTCCCTGTTTTTAAGTACCGACCCGATACGCGCCAGGATTTCGGAAAAATTAAAGGGTTTGGTGATATAATCGTCTACCCCCAGTTCGAAACCGAGAACCTTGTTCTGGGCGTCGTTTATCGCAGAAAACATAATCACCGGAGTATCACTCCAAAAGGTATACTCTTCCGATGATTTAAGTATCTGGGTGAACTCCCATCCCGTCATAATGGGCATCACGTTGTCAAGAACGATGAGATCCGGCTCGAATTCCTTTACCTTTGCCAGCGCATCTTGTCCGTTTTCAGCCTTTTCAACAATAAAACCTAGTCTGGTGAGCATCAACTCAAAGAGTTCAAGGTTGATCTGTTCGTCGTCCACAATAAGAATTCGGCTCTGGTTAAACATCACTTTCCCCTTTCTTTTCTTTCCCCTTGATTGCATGGAGCACCCCAACTGTAAGCAATAGAATTATCGAACCAAGTGCAAAAGATATTCCTAAAAAGTCTCCATATCTAGTATAGACTGTTTTCTCGGCAATTTCACGTATTGGTATCGTTCCTGTGAGAAAAGTTTCAGAAAAAGGTTCCGCCATGGCAATCACCTTTCCGTTAGGATCCACGATAGAAGTCTGTCCGGAAGCAGTAGCCCGGACAGAGGGAATTCGGTTTTCTACGGAACGAAAAACCGCCATAGAAAGGTGCTGGTACTGACAGGCAAGGCTCTTTGACCAGGCATCGTTGGAAATATTGACAATAGCCTGAGCGCCGTTGTTCACGAACCGCCGGGCGATATAACCAAAAGTATCTTCAAAACAGATAGGGGACGCAAAAGAAAGGTCTCCCACGGTAAATACCGTCGGTTCGTCCCCTACTTCCCAAAGGTGGGTGTCCGAGTCAAGTAGCATTTGATGCAGCCAGGGAAACTGCTTCTTATAGGGAAAGGACTCGGTAAACGGCACCAGGTGCATCTTGCGGTATTTTTCCGGACTGGGAGGAATCACATTCTCACCGGGCCTAAATAACAGCACGGCATTATAGTCGATATCGCCGTATTCACCGTAGGAGTTATACCCTTTTAACCCGTCATCATTGCCCAGCACAAAAGGTACCGGAGCGGAATCGAGGTAGCTCAGCAGTTGATCCACCAGTTCGTAATAGCCCCGGATTTCACGGTACTTATAGTGCCATTCGATACGGGGAACAAAGGCTGTCTCCGGCCAGACCACCAGATCTATATCGTCCTGAGAAACGAGGGCTTCATCGGAGAGGCGCATCAGAGAGGTAAGGTCACGGCGGTATTCGGTAATACCGTTTGCCTTCCAGGGGTCGGTATTGTTCTGTATCAGCGCTACAGTAAACGCAGGATCTTTCGAGTAATCCACCGGAGAAAAAAGCCCGAACACGAGAACCCCTGCGAAAACAACGCACCACAGAGCTGCACTCTTCCAGTGTTTCTTCACCCATAAGGGGAAAGCCTTGAACCCGAGAGAAAGCCCCCCCGCAAGCCAACCGGAAGGCCATGCCACCAGGGCGCTTACCCCCCAGATGCCGGTAATCGAAGCTATCTGTATGAGCGGCAGGAAACGCCATTGGGAATAACCAAGAATCCCATAGTGAAATCCTGCAAAGCCCAGTGTTTTAACATATTCATATCCGCACCACACCAGCCACTGGACAAGCCAGCCGTACCGGGGAAAGAGCGCCAAAGAACCCTTGAGGAGCGGAAACACTATCATAAATTGAAAGCCATAGAGAAAGCCGATAAGCAGCAGTCCCATTGGATGAAAAGACGCCAACCATGAGGTGAAGAAAGAGTAAGAACCTACGCCATACAGAATACCGTAGAACCATACCACCTTCCAGGATGCACGGCGGACGAGGATAAATACAGGAATACAGGAAAAATAAGCAAGAAACGGAAGGGCTTTTACAGAAAACAGATTCGGTTGGGGAAGCGTAAAAAGAGTTATTCCCAGAGCAAGGAGCCCTATGTCTATCAGAAACGATTTAAACTTCGGGGCTTTAAGCAGAGACATAACTACACCTCATCAATAGGTTTGTCCGATGACGGCGTTGTTATCTCCCATACCGCTTTTTTCAGATCCTGTCCTGCCCGAAACAAGGCTACGCCATGGGATGCAACAGAAACAATGTCTCCCGTCCGGGGATTTCTCGCCTTCTGACGGCCTTTACGAATTCTGACCTCAAAAGTACCAAACCCGCGAAGTTCGATGACGGCATTTTCGATAAGAGATTTTTTAACCTGTTCAAGAAAACTGTCAACGACACGCTTGATATCCTTCTGGTCAACATCGGCATCCGCCGCAATTGCCTCCACGATATCGTTCTTCGTCACCTTCTTGACTGCCATGACACCCTCAGCGTGAATAGTATTTTTGTCTCGGACGAAAGGACAAGGCTTAAGCTAAAAAATATTTCAGCTCAAGTCCCCGTCCTCTGGTTAACATAAACGGCAGGTATTAGCCGGCGAATGAAACGTTATACAGCTTCATCATCCGGGACTTCTTGCGGGAAGCGGCATTCTTTGTCAGAATTCCCTTGCCTGCAGCGGTGTCAAGTTCTTTTACCAACTCTTTAAGGCGTGCTTCTGATACAGCAGCGTCTTTTGTATGAACTGCTGCAACGTATTTCTTTGCACTGGTACGAACGGAGCTCTTTGCGGCTTTATTGCGCAAACGGCGAACTTCGCTTTGTTTATGTCTTTTTTCTGCAGATGATCTCTTTACTGCCAAAGGAAAACCCCCAATCTCATATTATTACTCAGAATAGCAAAGCATGACTTTTTAGTCAAGGGAAAACAAAAGAGAAAAGAGAAGGTAAAAAGGAGAAAAGGGTGTTTTTTGACGACCTTTCGACTTCTGTCCATCTTTTTCTTTCCTCCCTTTTCTCATTCCTCACTCCTCATTTCTCTTTTTTCCTTCCTCTTTTTCTAATATTTCGTATCCGCATACCCCACCCAGCCTTCCGACTCGATGAGGGCCTTGTCAAAGCCGTCCAGGGGGAAGGGATAACTCTTGGAAAGACTGCCGGAGATGAGTTTGATCTTTCCCATGCCCGGTTCGTGGTTGAGAATGATTTTCACTTCTGTGTCTTTCAGAGAGAAGGTATTGAACATATCATCGATATCGCTTTTGTGCATGTTTATCGCCAAAAGACCGCAGTTGTACATATTCTGGCGGAATATCCGGGCGAAACTGACTGCAATGACGGCGTTGATGTCGTTTACTTCGAGAGCCCAGGGAGCGTGTTCCCGTGAAGAGCCGCAGCCGAAGTTATCCCTGGTGATGACCACTTTTTTCCCTGCAATATCGCTTTTGGGATCGAAGCCTTCGAGTTTCAAATCTTCCAAGAGATAGGGTTTGAGGGCGGATTTCGTTATTTCCGTCAGATATTTTGCCGGAATAATCTCATCGGTATTGATATCAGACCGATCGAGAAAAAGCACCTTTCCACCGAACTGCTTCATTTGGTTCCTCCATTATCGCTAAAGAGCATTGAATTGGTAATCTTTCCAGTCACGGCAGTTGCTGCGGCAGTGGCGGGGCTCATCAGGTGAACCATTCCGCCCTTCCCCATCCGCCCGTTAAAATTGCGGTTGGTGGTGGAAGCGCACACTTCCCCGGAGGCGAGGACACCGTTGCTCATACCGAGACAGGCGCCGCAGGTGGGGTTGGTGACGCAGAAACCTGCATCCATGAATATCTCTATGAGACCCTCAGCAAGAGCCTGTTTGTAGATAGCAGGGGTTGCCGGGGAGAGAATACCCCGTACCGTAGGTGCACATTTTTTCCCTTTGAGAACCTCCGCTGCCACCCGAAGATCTTCGATCCTGCCGTTTGTGCAGGAACCGATATAGATCTGATCCACCGGAGTACCTGCCATTTCACGGACAGGCTTTACCTGGTCGGGCTTATAATCGAAGGTAACCATCGGTTCCAGGCTTGAAAGGTCAAAGGTATACTCCTTTTCGTACTGTGCATCTGCGTCGGACCTCCAAGAGCCGTAGCTTTCCAGGGCAGCCTCTTTTGAAGGGAACCGCTCCCTGATAAAGGGCCACAGGTATTCCACAGTGGTCATATCAGGGTTACAGACCCCGCTGGTCCCCCCTGCTTCGATTGCCATATTGCAAAGGGTCATCCTTCCTTCCATAGAAAGGGCATCCACCACAGGACCGGCAAACTCCATAACGCAGTCCGTAGCGCCGTTCACCCCTATCTGACCTATAAGGAAGAGAATCACATCCTTGGCGTACACCCCTGCAGGCAACTTCCCGTTGAGGGTAAACTTAATGGTCCTGGGGGTT
>JAITWB010000144.1 GCA_031285525.1 Spirochaetaceae bacterium | reverse complement strand
GCCATGGGGCTTGCAGGTCCGCCGGCTGTGGAGAAGGCGGCGGTCTGTTGGTGCTGGGTGTTCATGGTTACCCGTTTTGCCTGGCGCTGTACGGGCTGTCCGTCGGTGCGTTCGATTCGGACACGGAAGACCTTGGAGGCGATTTCCAGTCTGATGGAGTCGAGCATTTCGTAGAAGATTTCGAAGCCTTCCAGCTTGTATTCCGTGAGGGGGTTTTTCGAGCCGTAGGAGCGCAGGTATACTGCTTCCCGGAGGGCTTCGAGCTGTTCCAGGTGGTCGAGCCACTTCTTGTCGATGGCCTGTACGTACTGGAAGCGGATAAACATGTTTATCTGCTCCTTGCCTGCCAGGGTCTCCTTGTCGGTCAAGTCCTTCTGGAGCATCTCAAGGATGAGGGCTTTCAGGTTTTCGGTGTTCTTTCCGCCTCTGTCGGCATCGGGAGCGATCTGGATACCAAAGGTGGTCTTGAGGCTGTCCAGAAGGGCGGTAAATGCGGTTTCGGGGGATTTTTTGAGATCCTTTGCGTATTGCTCAAGGAATTCCACTACCGATTCTTCGGCGGTGGTAAAGATGCGATCCCGCAGATTCTCATCGGCGAGGATGCTGTCACGCTGTCCGTAGATGAAGTTTCGCTGTTCGTTGAGGACGTCGTCGTATTCCAGGAGGTGTTTGCGGATTTCAAAGTTCCGTTCTTCTACCTTCTTTTGCGCCCGTTCGATGCTTTTGTTGAGCCAGGGATGGTTGATGGGTTCCCCCGGTTCCATGCCGATACGGGACATCATGGTCTTCATTCGTTCGCCGCCGAAGAGACGCATCAGGTCGTCGTCCATGGAGAGGAAGAACTTGCTCCGTCCCGGGTCGCCTTGCCGCCCTGATCTTCCCCGGAGCTGGTTGTCGATACGGCGGCTTTCGTGGCGTTCGGTACCGATAACGTAGAGACCGCCGAGGTTTTTGACTTCTTCGTAGTCCTTGAGCCACTTTTCGTGTTCGATCTTGTATGCCGCTTCGTACTGTTCCTGTTCGGCGGCGGTTCCTGCCCGTTTGCGGGCTCTGAATTCGGCATTGCCTCCGAGCTTGATGTCCGTACCCCGGCCTGCCATGTTCGTTGCGATGGTGACCGATCCCTTGGCTCCCGCCTCGGCGATTATCAAAGCCTCACGGGCATGGTTTTTGGCGTTCAGTACCTCGTGGCGTACTCCCCGCCGGGTGAGCAGGGAAGAGAGGTATTCGGATTTCTCGATAGAAACAGTACCTACCAGCATGGGCTGACCCTTCTTGTTCGCTTCGGCTATCTCGTTGCAGAGGGCTTTCCACTTTTCCTGCTCATTGAGGTAGACCACATCGTCTTCGTCCTTCCGGGATACGGGTTTATTGGTGGGAATCACTACGACATCGAGGCCGTATATCTTGTTGAATTCCACCGCTTCCGTGTCCGCAGTTCCGGTCATACCGGAGAGCTTTTTGTACATACGGAAGAAGTTCTGAAAGGTGATGGTCGCCATGGTGCGGTTGCGCTGGGCTATCTTGATGTGTTCCTTCGCTTCTATCGCCTGATGAAGACCGTCGCCGTAGCGTCTGCCCTCAAGGATGCGTCCGGTGAATTCATCGACGATCTGTACCTGCCGTTCCTTTACCACATAGTCTACGTCGATCTTGTAGAGCATATGAGCCCGCACTGCCTGGGTAAAGTAGTGCACATATTCAAAGTTTTCTTCATTAAAGAGGCTTCCCGAGATGAGTCCGTGCTTCTGGAGTATTTCCTCGATGTGCATCATTCCGGGGTCGGAAAAGGAGACTCTTCGGCTCTTTTCGTCCAGCTTGTAGTCGCCCTTTACCTCTTCGCCCTTTGCCTCGTCGGGATACTCTCCGGTTTCGGGGTTCTTCTCGACTTCCGTGAGCTGACCTATATACTTATCCACTTCGTGGAACTTGAAGGTATCGTCTTCCCCGGCGCCGGAGATGATGAGCGGTGTACGGGCTTCGTCGATAAGGATGGAGTCTATTTCGTCTACGATGGCGAAGGAGAAGCCCCTCTGTACCCGTTCCTTCTGCTCCCACTTCATGTTGTCCCGGAGGTAGTCGAAGCCGAGTTCGTTATTCGTTCCGTAGGTGATATCGCAATTATATGCTGCCTTTCGGGCGTCGTTATCCATATTGGAAAGGATGGAACCGACGGTGACCCCCAGATAGGTGTAGACCGGGCGCATCCAGTCGGCGTCACGTTCTGCGAGGTAGTCGTTGACGGTGACCACGTGGACGCCCTTGCCGGTGAGGCTGTTGAGGTAGGCGGCGGCGACGCTCATGAGGGTTTTTCCCTCACCGGTCTTCATTTCGACGATCCTGCCGGAATTGAGGACGATGGAACCGAGGACCTGCACGTCGAAGGCCCGCTCTCCCAGTACCCGTTTCGCCGCTTCCCGCGCCAAGGCAAAGGCTTCGGGGAGGATGTCCTCCAGTGTTTCGCCGGAAGCAACACGCTGTTTGAGGGAATCGGTTATACCGGGGAAGTCTTCCGCCTTGAGCCCTTGAGCCCAAGGCTCCTTCTCGTTAACCTTTTTCAGGATCGGCTGAAGCGCCTTTATATCACGTTCATGCTGTGAACCAAAGAAGAATTTAATTATTGCGTCTAACATACCGTATAATCTACTATAAAAGTATTGCTTTGTTCAACCTGAGGATTTTGTGTCCATTGACTAACTTTTACAATGTGTAGTAGCATATTTTACGTAACTGTTGCTATATATTACAGCCTAAGGGCAACGCCCTCAAAAAAAGGGAGAATGTCATGATTTCAGAAATATATATTGACAATTATCGCCGTTTTGTAAATGAGACCATTAAATTTGACACTGTTTTGTTAATTGCAGGAAAAAATGGAACAGGGAAAACGACATTATTCCAATTAATCTATAAATTAAAGAGGTTTTTAACAAACGATGGCAGTATTGCCCATCTTCAGAATTTTATCTCTATAAAAGATGTACCCAGATGGCTAAAAAAAGAGTCAGGCACAGCGGATGCAACGATACAGGTAACAGGAGAATGTGAAGGCATCATTTTTGAATATAAGATATGTATTCAGTATAATTTGAAATCCGTCGCCTGCAGAGTAAAATCAGAAACCCTGTCTGCGGATCAAAAGATCTTGTATGTTTTTGATTTGAGTGAAAAAGAGGGTGATCCTGCAATAGCCTCTGTCATTACCGATGACGAAAAATGCAGAGAATATATGATCGATTGGAATTATAGCGGTTTAAGACTGGCAAGCCGAATAAACAGCACAATTCGTACCTTCATCGATTTTATGGATACCCATGTGTATGTGTTCGGTATAGAAAGGGATATCGACTGCGGCGAAAATTGGTTAGACGTATCCAATGGAAGTTTCAGTAATTGGTATGCTAAAATGCTTACGAGAGATATTGAAGCGGCGGCGGATGTATTAGGCTCATACAAGGATTTTCTCCCGAATTGTAAGAGAACCTTTATAAATGAAAAAACAAATGAATTTACCATCGAAGAAATTGGCGGAGATGACAATTTTGAGATAACCTATTCAGAGTTATCCACAGGACAAAAAAAACTCTGTCTTTATTATGCCGTTTTAAAACTGCTGCCCAAAAACAGCGTCTTGTTTTTTGACGAATTTGAAAATCATCTGTCTCCGGCGGAATTACAGCCCTTGTATGATACGGCGAAGGATATGCAGGATGAAAAGGATTTTCAAATAATCTTGGTATCACACAATCATAAAACCTTGAATTGGTATCATGATAGCGCCATTGTTTTTTCTCTTGAAGGAAATCCAAAGCACATTAAGACGGAGGTTTTTCCGTTGAATTCGGAATGCTCATTGGCAGAGAAAATCGGAGAGTGAGATGGATTACACGAAATACTCATACAATATTTTATGTGAAGACAGGCGGCATTATGATTTCGTTCGTACTTATTTGGTTAAGAAAAATGTTTCCGGGAGAAATATTCGTAATACAGAAGGTCTGCCGGAAGGAAGCGGTGATGCCAAGAAATTCATAGACAATCACTATGATCATGCATTATCGAAAATAAGAGCCCACGAAAATCATATTTTAATTGTTGTTCGAGACGCCGATAAACTACAAAATTCAAGTGCTTACATAGAGTCTTTGATAGGCAAATATACCTGTTCCTGCGGTAAAAAAGTTTTTTCAGTAATTACGAATCGAAACATTGAAACATGGTTTTATTTTATTGATAATCCATCATCACAAGATTCAAGAGATGAATCAACTGACAGGAAATATTCTTACCCCAAAAATGGGACAAAAGATACCGAGTATGGTAAAAAAATAGGTGAAGTAGTAAATAGTGTAAAAAATGGAGAAAAAAACGATTGTATGCCTCATTCTTTACAAAGAATGATCGAATTATTGATAAAGGTTGAAAATAACTGCTAAAAAATCCCCCTTGCAATTTATTACTATGCAATTTATTCTGTTTACATGTTCAGATATGCACGTCCTTTTCTTACGCTTCCTTTTCTCTTGTGTTTTTTCGGTATGTTCTATACCGGCTGTTCCCGGGGTGATCAGGGGGCAACTGCGATACAGCGGGAACCTCTCTTTCTCCTCAACTATGGACGTTTTGAAGACGAGATAGATCTGTTTGATATAGATTCCATGGTTTCTCCGAATACCTATCTGTATATGCAGGACGGTATCGTGTATGTGACCAATGGGAAAACGAAGAAGATTATCCAGTTTACCTCCTACGGCGGGGTGCTTTCGGTGTTTTATAACCCCGAAACGAATCCGACCCCTTCCTTTGTCTCCCAATCTGCGGAGGATGGAGTCCCCGAAGGGACCCCTGAAGGGGTTGCTGTTTCTACCCAGCGGGCGATTCCCTATTATTTTAATACCCTGGGACCGGTGACGGTGGATTCCCGTAAATATATGTATGTTATCGATCAGCTTCCGCAGGAGCGGCATCAGTATGACCAGAAGCAGAACCTGTTGCTACGGGAGGTGGTGCTGCGGTTTGCCAATGACGGCAGTTATATCGATTACCTTGGGCAGGAAGGACCGGGGGGGACTCCCTTTTCCGCTGTTCGGGGGATATACAGTACCAATGCCTCGGAGCTCATCGTTGTTTCTCAGACCATGGTCGGGCTTACAGTAAACTGGTTTTCTCCTGAGGGAATATTGCTCTATACCATACCGGTGGAAAATCGGGGACTCCCGTCGCCTTTTGCCGCCTCTGAGAATGTCAATATGGCAATAGATACGATTATTCCTGATTATACGGCTCGGAGATTATACCTGAAGATCGATTACTACCGCCCCGAAGTTGATGCCTCTTCGAATGTGCAGGCAGGTATCAGCTATACCGGCAGTTATATCTATCCTTTGGATGTGGAAACAGGTTTATACGGCGAAGGGATGAACATCCCCGTCTATGAGACTATTGAACGCTCAGGACTTACGCAAGTTTCCTATTCACAGCCCTACGAATTCTTAGGGGTGACGGAAAACGGTTGGTTCTTCTTCATCATTGCCGATGTGGATGGCTATATGGTGCAGATGCTGGAGCGGGATACAGGACGGGTTATCAGAAAGCAGTTGGATGTGCGGGCCGATGAGGTGATGTATAATACCTTTTCCCTTTCCCGGGAGGGGATCATTTGCGGGCTTCTTGCTTCGGACTATGAAGCTTCCGTTGTATGGTGGCGTACCGACTCTCTTACAGGAGGCAGCATTCGATGACAGAGGATGAACAGAGGGAACAGGAGCTGGTATTTCGTTATAATCGGGATCATCGTCTCAAGAATGCCCCCGAATCGGTGCAGAAGCATTATTCAGGAGAAGCCCAGGGACCCCAGAAGGGGCTGATCCGTATCTTTTTTAGCAATCGGGGTACAAAACTCCTTTTTATTTCTATTATTATACTCACTGCGGTAGTATTTTCAGTATATTTATTACATCCCGGGTATCAGGTCGGGGGAGTGCCTGTGTCGGCGGAGGCGTTTTTGTTTGACGGCACTGTGTATGTGACGGTGGAACTGGCGGAATCGAAGGGACAAAGGGAGGGTATTACTCCGGTGTCTATTACGGTTCATGCTTTGGATGGTGAAAAAAACGCCCTTTTTTCGGAAGATTTTAGCGGAAGTTATGAGGGAAAAAGGCTTACATTCAGGACATCTTTTCCT
>JAITWB010000236.1 GCA_031285525.1 Spirochaetaceae bacterium | reverse complement strand
CCCATCCGCTGTCCAATCGCAGATCACTGCATCCCAGTCACTATCATTGCTTGCGGGTACTGTACCCCAATCTGCTGGATCCGTACTTCCGCCTATGCTATACGCAGGTGTCAAATTCTCCTTCATACTCAACGTATTGCAGAACACTATTGCATCATACCAGCGTACCTGCTCTACAGGACGCTTCCCCTGATCTTCCCCATCAGCAGGAGGATATGATGGCCCGTTATAAGTACTCGGATTATACAGCATCACCGATTCGTACTGAGCCTGGGTTATCTCGTATTCCCCCATGTAAAAACCTTTCGTCAGGGTTACCTCATGCTGGATTTCATTATCATCATGGAATTGTTCACCTTCTGGACTTCCCATCATAAATGTCCCTGCCTTTATCAGGACAAGCGTGCCTACATTTGTAGTTACTATTTTAGTTGCTATCCACTTCGCATACACCGTTATATTACCGGAAACCTTGGTCGCTGAGGTAAACTCATTCGCAAATGTGGTGTTATCAGTGTACCAACCCGCAAATCCAAAGCTTTCTTTTGTCGGCTCCGACAATGTTCCTATAGATGCTCCCTCTGCAACCACTTTGGGTTCTACCGGGGATCCGCCATTTGAATCAAAAATCACCGTAACCGCAGTTGTCCACTTCGCATACACCGTCATATCTCCATTAACCGGCGTCATCGCTGTAAACGCTGTGGTACACTCTTTGTTCGTATACCATCCCCCAAAGGCAAAGCCGTCTCTTGTGGGTGTTTTCATGCTGCGGATAGTGTCTCCCGCAGAAACCGTCACTGCCTCAACCGCAGAACCGCCCTGAGAGTCAAAGCTGATTGTATAGGTTGCAGTATTACCGCACCCAATCAGTGCCATTCCCAATGCCAGCGCCATTCCCAGCAGTACGCTACTGCGCATTCCCAAAAAAAGAAGTTTCTTATTCATACCTTTCCTTCCTTATCACATGATGTATTGTATTTAAACGTCAATGCTACAATGCCGCTGTTCATTTTCTCACGGCTTTACAGCTTTGTCATGAGTAAAAACTCCCGGTCTGCAAGAAAAGTGCGAAAAAAGTGATGAATTTTCTCGCATTTTTACTGAAAACAGCGATCTGTCCGCGATTTATAGTATGGAGGAAACAACTATGAAAAGAAAACAGAAAGGGGATTTTTCTCGTTGCAATACGCAGACGGATCGTGATAT
Source organism: Spirochaetaceae bacterium (assembly GCA_031285525.1). Next base: position 2,095 of record JAITWB010000236.1, on the reverse strand, counting down.
ACTCTCGATGGAGGGCAGGAAGAAACCGACAAAACTCAAGTTTCCATTCAGAAACGATATCGTGTTCAAGATGGTATTCAGCAAGAATCCGGTATTGCTCAAGCGGCTCACGGCGAATCTGCTCGGCATAACAGTTGATAGTATTACTGAGTTCAAGATAACCAACCCCGAGATAGTGCCGGAGATGGTTAAAGACAAGTTTTGCCGTCTGGATATCAACATGATCGTAAACGGAAGGCAGGTTGATCTCGAAATACAGGTCAATAACGAGGGGGATTATCCTGAGCGGAGTCTGTATTATTGGGCGGGGCTGTATCATTCATCCCTCAAGGAAGCCCAAAAGTATGAGACCTTGTCCCCAACGGTGCATATCAGCATTATCGCTTTTCCGCTGTTCGCCTGTAAGGAATTGCAGTTATGGCTCTCTCTGTTTAACGCAAAAACAGAAGAGGATTTAGCAAAAATCGAAGCGACGGAGGTACCAGTTATGAGAGAAGCTGTCGGAGCATACCGTCAGGTGACCGCAAGCGATGAATTATTCCGTGAGATAGCACGTGTACGGGAACGGAGCCGCCACAATGAAGCATCTGCACTGTCCCACGCCGAGCAAAAAGAGCGTGAAAAGTGGCAGGCGGTGGTTGCGAAGAAGGATGCATTAATCGCCAAACTCAAAGCCCGGCTTGGGGAAACGTGACTCTCCCTTGTTTAAAGTGACAAAGCCCGCAGTTGAACCTAAAAGCTGGTAGGAACTATCGAGTTCTCCACCAGAAAGTCCGGGTTCACCGCTTCCCCGTTCAGGCGCACTTCCCAGTGCAGGTGAGGACCGGTAGCAAGCCCGGTCGCCCCCGACTCCCCCAGTACAGCCTGGCGGGAGACGATCTGTCCTTCCTGAACTGCGAGAGAATCCATGTGGTAATAGAGACCGTAGAGCCCCGGAAAATGTTCGAGTACCACTGTCCATCCCGTAGAAATGCGGAATTCCGCAATACGAACCCTTCCGTGGGCGGAAGCGTACACCGGAGTCCCCGTAGGAACACCGAAGTCGATACCGTAATGGAGGCTGTTGGCAGAGGTGCCGTCAGAGTATGCGAAGATCCTCCGGTCGCCGAAAAACGACGTCCGCCTGGTTGATGTCACCGGAAGCGCATGGTTCCCGGTATACAGCACCCCTTGGGGGTTTACGGAGAACAGTACTTCGTTTAGCCGCTGTATCTGGCGCATCTTCTCGTCGGAGGTGTCGGTTCTGATAGCGGTATTGGAACTATTGAGGGGGATCGTCTCACTGATGAATTCCTTGGGAGAAACGGTTAGTTCATACTCAAAAGTCCGCTCGCCGCCCAAGGCAATCCTGAGTAGATAGACTCCCGGAGTAACCCATGTGGAGAGGGGCAATGCGGCGCAATACAGGTTCCCTCCGGCAGAAAAAAAGGAAGCCTTTGCGATACGCTTTTCTCCCGAAAAAAGGCTTGCGGAGGCGCCGGAAGCGGCAGCGTTACATGCGGACTTGCTTTCAGCGGCGCCGCTTTCAGTCCCCTTGCTGCCCATGAGGGTTACGAAAACCGGATCTCCCGGAGCGGTTTCGGCGGACCAGGCAACGGAAAAACCGTCTTCGGCAATGCAGATAAAAGAAGCATCATCAAATAACGGAGCAGAACCGGTAAGATTTGCTGAGTCTACAGAATCGGGAGACCCGGTAGATTCTACGGACGCTTCAGAACCAAGCTCGGAACCGCTAACCTCCTCTTTCCCGGCGGAAACATCTTTACGGCCTAAGGCAAAAAGCATACCGAACAATAGCAGAAGCACAGCGGCGGTGATGGATACCTTTTTCAGCGGCACTTACGACCTCCGCACATCGGTGAGAATCATCTGCGCCGTTTCGGCGCCGTTAAAGGTATTGCGGCTTATGCGGAATACCGCATCCACGGTGTCTCCGATATCGAAATCCCTGCGGAGCCGCTGAGATTCCTGCCAGAATATAGCCGGCCACTTACAGGCTCCGGCGTCAAAGGTCAGTTTGAGGTGCTGTTTTTCGGTCTTGCCCATTATGTCGGCGGCGATTATCTTCATATTACGAGCCATAAAAACAAGCTGA
>JAITWB010000128.1 GCA_031285525.1 Spirochaetaceae bacterium | reverse complement strand
TCTATTGTTTTGGGAGATACCCCAAAAGAACCGGCAAAGAGTACTTGACTTAAGCCTGTTTTTTGACGGATTTGTTTGATGTCCTCGGTAGTAAATGTTTCTATCGGTTTTATAGTCAGCTTTGTTTTTTTGACAGAAATATTCCCTTTTTGATAGTCTACAGCCTCGTTCAAGCCCTGTATAATGCTTTCGAATACGCTCATTTGGCGGTCTCCTGTTCTTTCAACCCTTCTTCCAGCTGAACGATTATCTTGGCGATTGCATTTCGTTCGGCTTTGGACAGATTGTCTTTCTCGTTTTTGGGATAGGCAGTTATGAGATAGATAGTCTCATAGACGGTAAAATCGACATAGGCGACTCTACCGCTTCCGCTTTTTCCCTGTCCTTCAAAGGCTATTTGACGATCAAATTCAGGCAGCATCACAAATTCACAGGTCATCTGTACTAAATAATACCCTATTTAATAGGGTGAGTCAAGAAAGATCTTGTCCTTTTCTACCTTCTCATTTCTCTCTTTTACCTTTTTTTACTTCCTCTCCGATAAATACAGCCCTACCAGTGTTAACGCCGTGCCCAGCGCTGACATCCAGGTGATGCCTTCGTCCAGGACGATGACGGAGGTTACGACGGTGATGACCGGGACCAGGTAGATGTAGATGCTCGTTTTTACCGCTCCCAGTACTCTTACGGCGAAATTCCAGGTAACGAAGCAGAGGGCGGAGGCTCCCAGGCCGAGGAAGAGCATGTTGCCGATGTTGACCGGACGGGTGAAGCGTTCGAAGCCCCATTCAAAGTGGAAGGGGAGCAATACGGGGAGCATACAGATGAGGCCGTAGAAGAAGATTCGTCTGGTGGTTTGGATGGTGTTGCAGCCGAAGTCGCTTATCTTTTTTGCGAGGACGGAATAGACTGCCCAGGTCATGGCTGCAAGGAGCGCCAGAAGGTCGCCGATGGGGTTGAGGCTCAAGACGGTGCTGCCGTTGAAGCTGATGAGGACGATGCCGAGCATGGCGATGAGGAAGCCGATGAAGAAGGCTGGCTTTGGCTTTTCGCCTCCCAAGAAGCGGGATGCCGCAAGAGCGGTAAAAAACGGCGCGGCGGAGACGATGACCCCTGCGTTGGAAGCGGTGGTGTAGGTGAGGGCGCTGTTTTCGAGGAGGAAGTAGAGGGTTACCCCGGATGCCCCTGCCGCTAAAAACAGTAGTTCCTGTTTTACACTGAGTCCTTTGAGTCTGCGGGGGTATACCGCCAGCAGTACGAGATAGCCGATTGCGATACGATAAAATAATATTTCAATGGGGTTGAACTCGGAGAGCAGGATTTTGGTGGAGATAAAGGTTATTCCCCACATGATAATCGTTATGACAGCCGCTCCGTGTCCCTTTGCCTGATTCGCATTGTTCATGTTCGTTTTCCTCTATATATATCCTGATATAATTTAGGCGTGAGCCCGATAAAATTCTTGAAAAACCGGGTAAAATGGCTCTGATCGGTAAATCCCGACTCCAGAGCCGCTTCAAGGGGCGGTGTTCCCCCTTCCAGCAGTTCCTTCGCTTTGTTGACCCGAATCGTTGACAAATACTGATAGGGGGTGATTCCTCTTTGGACGGTAAAGTGTCTGAGGAGGGTGTATTTGTTCAGCTTCGATATCTCGCTCAGCTCTGCGAGGGTGATATTTTGCTGGTAGTTCGCTTTCATATAGGTACAGGCGGTCTGAATTGCCCTGCTGATGTGAACAGGCTCTTCCGTGGGAGATTCCGTGTGGTCACTGAACAGTTGCGCCATCAATAAAGAAAAGGTTTCTTCCTTATTAAGTCCCTTTGTTTCGGTCATGATCAGGGTATGCACTTCCTTCAGTGCAAGAACCGTATCGCTTCTGTCCGAACCTGCACTGCATACGACGGTAGGAGTAAAGACAGGCTGAAAATCAATGCCTGTTATTTCCTCCGCTATCCGGCGCATGACGGGGATTTCGATATTCAGGCATCGCCAATCCAGGGCTCTGTCGTCAATTTGCTCGCAGGTGTGGTTATCCAGAGGGTTGAAGAGTATCATATCGCCGGGGTTTATCGTATAGGTCTTGTTGCCGCAGGAAAGCTGCCGATGTCCGCCTTCTACGAAGCCTATCACGTAATGTTCGTGAAAATGGTTGGGGAACTTTTGCATGATACCCTGAAAATGATAGGCTTCTACTTGCAGATCCCTGTCAAAACGTACAGTACGTTTTTCCGTTTCCATTCAGTCCCCCTTTGTGGGAGTACTATATCATACTTTTTAGAATAAGGCTTGTATGATATTGACTTGGAATTTTTTGATTGAAATCCTTTGTCCTATTTGCCCTTATTTTGATTGTCTTTTTTGTGAAAGTTGTTATAATAGTGGTAAGTGTATTCATGGAGGTTCTAGAATGAAGAAGATTGTTGCCTGTGTTCTTGCAACACTGATGATTAGCGCTGTGTTTGCCGGGGGAAAGAAAGAGACTACCCAGAGCGCAGCCGGAGCAGGGGATAGCCGTCCTACTGTTATGCTGATTACCGATGCCACCGGAATCGATGATAAGTCCTTTAACGCCGCTGCGTGGCGGGGGATTCTCGAATTCTACGGCGATACCTGGGGAGATCAGCTCAAGCGGGGTACTCACTATGATGTGGTGACCAGCCAGACTCAGGATATGTATATCCCTAACCTGAAGCAGGCTTCCGATGAAGGTTATGACCTGATCGTTACTACCGGCTTTACCTTTGCAGATGCTTTGAATGAGGTTTCTGCCCTTTATCCGGATCAGAAGTACATGATCGTTGACGTTGCCGGTCTTGCCCGTCCTAACGTTGTCGAGTTTGTATTCTCCGAGGAGCAGGGTTCGTACCTGGTCGGTGTTGCAGCTGCTCTCCAGTCTATAGCGGAAGGCGTTGCTGAGCCCCGGTTTGGGTTTATCGGCGGTGTTCCCGGTGAGACCATTACCAAGTTCGAGATGGGCTATATTCAGGGTGTGCTTTCCGTGCTCCCCAATGCGGCTATCGTAGACTATTATGCCAACGACTGGGGCAAGCCTGAACTGGCAAAGACTCAGGCGAAGAACTGGTATGATTCCGGCGTGTATGCGATCTTCTCTGCTGCAGGCGGTACCGGAAACGGAACTATCGCTCAGGCAAAAGAGTACCGCAGCCATGGCAGGAATGTGTGGGCCATCGGCGTTGACTCTGATCAGTATGCTGACGGTATCTATTCCGGAACCAAGTCTGCTGTTCTGACTTCGATGATCAAGCGGGTTGAAGCTGCTTCCCTTCAGGCTCTGAAGGCTGTTGAATCGAATACCTTCAAGGCCGGTATGATTACCCTCGATATGGCTTCTGACGGCGTTGGTTTTTCCGAGGCAAATCCTGAGCTCCTCCCTGATGTTATCGCACAGGTAAACCAGGCAAAGGCTGATATCATTGCTGGAAAGATCACGGTGATCCCCTCCTATGCCGCCGCTTTGGCTGCTGGAAAGGTTCCTGCCGGACTCGGCGCAATGGACAACTAATCGCTTTTCATAGGTACAGTAGTATTATAGAAGGAACTGCAAGGGCAGAAGAGGCTTTTGCCCTTGCAGTTCCTTTAATCCATCCGGAGGGCAGACTCTATGAGCGCTTATGCAATCGAAATGCTCGGAATTACAAAAACCTTTCCGGGAGTTGTGGCGAATGATAATGTGACGCTTACGGTGCGGGATAATGAGGTTCATGCGCTGTTGGGTGAGAACGGAGCGGGGAAATCGACGCTCATGTCTATTCTGTTCGGCTCCTATGACCCCGATTACGGGACTATTAAGATACGGGATGAGGAAGTCAAGATCAAGGATCCCAATGCGGCTGCCGCCCTTGGTATAGGGATGGTGCATCAGCATTTTAAGTTGGTTCATAACTATACGGTGACTGAGAATATCGTTCTCGGTGCGGAACCGAAGAACCGTTTTGGTATGCTTGATCTTAAAACAGCGGAGAAAAAAGTCGCTGAACTTTCGGAACGGTACGGCCTTATGGTCAATCCCCGTGACAAAATCGAAGATATTACGGTGGGAATGCAGCAGCGGGTGGAGATTTTGAAGACCCTCTATCGTAATGCGGATATCATTATTTTTGACGAACCTACTGCGGTGCTGACCCCTCAGGAGATCGATGAGCTGATGGGGATTATCCGTCGGCTCAAGGGTGAGGGGAAGACGATTATCCTTATCACTCATAAACTCAAGGAAATTAAGGCCGTTGCCGATCGCTGTACCGTGCTGAGACGGGGAAAATATCAGGGCACTGTAGAGGTTGCCGATGTTACCGAGCAGCAGCTGGCGGAGCTGATGGTGGGCCGGGCGGTGAAGTTTGAGATAGACCGGATTCCGGCGCAGCCTAAAGAGGTGGTGCTGTCGGTTCAGAATATTACGGTGAAAGACGGACGGGGGCATGAGGCGGTGAAGAATCTCTCCCTGGATGTCCGTGCAGGAGAGGTGGTGGGTGTTGCCGGTGTTGACGGGAATGGGCAGTCTGAGCTCATTTACGCCATTACCGGGATGTCTCCGCTGGAGCAGGGGAGTATTTTCCTTAATGGCAGGGATATTACCAAAGAGTCCATCCGTCATCGAATAGAGGACGGAATAGGGCATATTCCTGAGGATCGTCAGCGTCATGGGCTGGTGGCGGAGTTTTCTGTGGCTGAGAATATCGCTTTGGAGACGTATTACAAGCCGCCTTTTTCGTCCCAGTACGGGATTCTTAATTTTCAGGCCATGAAGACCAAGGCTGAAGATCTGATAGAGCAGTTTGATATTAGGGCGGGGGAAGGCGCGATGACCCGGGCAGGAAGTATGTCCGGAGGGAATCAGCAGAAGATGATTATCGCCCGTGAGATAGAGCGTTCTCCTTCGCTCTTGGTGGTTGCCCAGCCGACCCGTGGACTCGATGTGGGGGCTATCGAATATATCCGTAAGCGGATTATTCAGGAGCGGGATAGCGGGAAGGCGGTGCTGCTGATTTCCTTTGAGCTGGATGAGATTATGAATCTCTGCGATCGGATTGCGACGATTTCCAAGGGTGCGATTGTAGGGGTGTTTAATGAGGGTGAGGTGACGGAGCAGGAGATCGGTATTATGATGGCCGGTTCCAAGCGGGCAGTTCATCAGTCTTCAGGGGATGCCGTCAGGGAGGAGCGAGTCTAATGGAAAAGAGTTTAAAAAAGAAGAAGAGTCTGACTGATATGCTCCTCAATTCGGACGGGGCTGTTTCTGTGATCGTTGTTATACTGGGTTTTCTCTTCGGTACGGTGCTTATTGTTGCCGTAGGAAGAAATCCGCTGAATATGTATAAGGCGATTGTGCAGGTTTTGACGGGATATAATATCGACCGGGGTATATGGAATGTGCGGTATGTGGGGGAGTGGCTTAATCTGTCGGTGCCCTATATACTGTGCGGTTTCGCTATGGCTTTTGCCGCCCGGGCAGGGCTGTTTAATATCGGCGGTGAAGGGCAGTATATTATCGGTATGACTGTTGCCCAGGTGGTGGGTCTGCTGGGTCCCCAGGTTCCGGGGTTTCATTGGCTTTTGGCTATGCTGTGCGCCATTATGGCGGGGGCGATTTGGGGCGGTATTGTGGGGTTCCTCAAGGCGAAGTTTGAGGTTTCCGAGGTGGTGGCGACGATTATGCTGAACTATATTGCGCTCTACCTTTCCCGGATTATTATTATGGCTATTCCGGGGACGATTACCTATCGGACGGTGGATTATCCGGTGACGGCGCTGCTGAAGTCTCCGCTGTTGGAGTCGCTGACCAATAATTCCATGCTGAATAGGGGCATTTATTTTGTGATTGCCGCAGTTATCGTCTATTGGTTTATTATGAATAAGACTAATCTCGGGTTTAGTCTCAGGGCTACGGGGTTTAATAAGGATGCCGCCCGGTACGGGGGGATTTCGGTGGTGAAGAGTGTGGTTACTGCTATGGCTGTGGCTGGGGCTTTCGCCGGACTCGCCGGGGGTGCGGTATCGCTCGGGTCGTTTAGGTACGGCCGGGTTATTTCGGGTATGGATAACTATGGGTTTACCGGTATTGCGGTCGCTCTGGTAGGAAATAATACCGCTCTCGGTACCCTGCTGGCAGGGCTGCTCTTTGGGATGCTTGCGGCGGCTCAGCCGTTGATGCAGTCCCGGCAGATACCCCGGGAGATAACCTTTATTATTCAGGGTTTGATAGTGGTGTTTATCGCTATCCGCGCAGGTATTCGGATTTATTTGCAGTGGCGGATGAAGAAAAATCTTGAGAGGGAGGTTCTTTCACATGAATAGTTTTTTGGGTATGCTCCCTTCGGTTTTGATGATAGTTTCTCCGATTCTGATTACTGCGGCAGGCGGGATGATTTGTGAGAGGTCCGGGGTGGTGAATATCGCTCTTGAGGGGCTTATGAGTATCGGCGCTTTTTCTGCCGCCGCCGCCCATGTGCTGCTGGAGACCAGTACCGGGGGATCGGTGTGGTTTGCCTTGCTTATCGGTGCTTTGATGGGGACGGTGTTTTCCCTTATTCATGCGTTTGCAGCGATTTCCCTTAATGCGGATCAGACTGTTTCCGGTACGGGCATTAATTTGCTTGCCAATGGGGTGACTATTTTTGCGGCTCAGATTCTGTTTCAGATGGATCGGAGCAGGCCTTTTCAGCTCGGTATGCTTCCGGGGCCGGGGGGGATTTATCCCACCGCCTGGGTTGCGCTGGTGGTTATTGCGGCAGTGTGGTTTATGCTGTATAAGATTCCCTTTGGCTTAAGGCTTCGCGCCTGCGGTGAGCATCCCCCTGCGGCGGCTTCGGCGGGTCTTAAGGTGAAGCGGATTCGGTATTTTGCGGTTTTGGCTTCGGGCTTTCTCGCTGGTCTTGCAGGCGGCTGTTTGGTGCTGACCCAGACTATTCAGTATACGTCGAATACGATTAACGGCGCCGGTTTTATCGCTTTGGCGGCTGTTTCTTTTGGCCGTTGGAAGCCTTTGGGGATTTCCGGTTCTTCGCTGCTTTTTGGTTCCGCGGTTGCGCTGGCCATTTATGCGGTTAATATTCAGGTTCTGCGGGTGCTACCGTCTGAGTTTTTTAGCCTGCTGCCCTATGTGATTACCCTTGCAGCTCTTGTTATTTTTAGCGGCAGGAACTATGCTCCGATGGCTTCGGGGAAGCCGTATGAGAAGGGGGCGAGTTAGGGCAAAGAGGAATGAGCAGGGAGAAATGAGCAAAGGTGGGGCGTCGTTGGCGATGAGGGCGTTCTGCCTTTGTGAAAGGGGTAAGTGATAGAAATATGTATGTGTAGCCCTGCGGTTA
>JAITWB010000122.1 GCA_031285525.1 Spirochaetaceae bacterium | reverse complement strand
GGCGGATCCCAGGGCTTGATTATCTGTATAGGCGAGGAAGTTTTAGCGCCGGGTGAGGGATTTTTTTTGCCGGATGAGGAGGCCTCTTTCGGCTGGTTATTACTGCCATCCCCTCCGGCGTCCTGACTACCGCTGGCTACTTGTTTGCCGTCGGCTACTTGTTTGCCGCTGGGCAGTATCCGTCCCGAACCTATATAGGTTCGCTTCCAGTAGGATTCATCCAAGGTGGAAATGATGACCCCCGTATAGGGTCCGTCGGAGGCTGAATGGATAAAGCTCCTGCCCCCGAGAAAGATGCCGCCGTGGGTTACCTTTCCTCCCACACTAAAAAACACGAGATCCCCCGGCTGCCGATTCGCATCGCTGACGGCATCCGCATAGGTGTGCATCGCAGCAACGGTTCGGGGAAGGTTGAGACTTAAGGATTCTCTGGCTGCGGTATAGATAAGACCGGAACAGTCTATCCCGGCGCCGTTGGTGCCGCCGTACCGATAAGGGGTTCCCAGATATTTCTTAGCCTGTTCTATAAAAGCGTCCCTCGCCGCCGTTCCGCTGGTCTGCGCGTACAAGCCCCCGAAAAACAGGGGGAAACAGACGAGAAAGCAGAGGAGGAACAGTCTCTTACGGTGAGACGGTAATCGTATGACGGATATAGTTGCACCTATCATGGGGAATAGTATATCTCCATTTTTTGGACATTTCAATACGATGCTATTTGTAGAAAAAAATCATATTTTTTGCAACCTTTTGCATATCCTCTGTGTCAGGATATCATTAGGGATATAGTATATATATCCTTTTATACGTATGAGGAACCCTATGAAAACAATACACCAGAAAACACTGCCCTGGAGTTTTCTCGACCAGTGGCGGGGAAAGAGCTTTACCGGCGAATGGCCGACTCTGCCTGAACTGTTCCGGATTATCACGGAAAAATACCCGAACAACCCCTGTTTTACCGACTTTGAGCCGGAAAAACAGACCCTGCTCTACCGTGAGGTGCTTGAAAAGATAGAGACCCTCTCCCAGTGGCTCTGTTCTCAGGGACTCGAAAAAGGCGACCGGGTAGCGGTAAGCGGTAAAAACTCCCCCGAATGGGCAACAGTCTATCTCGCAGCCCTTTTTGCGGGCGGAATCATTGTTCCCATAGACTACGGACTCCACGATGCTGAAATTGAAAACCTCCTGCGTGCATCGGAGCCCAAGATCTTCTTTGTCGATGAAGAGAAGTTTGACCATTTTAGTAAACTCTCCGGAAAGATGAAATTATGCAGTCTGAGTAAAAAACACCCCGAAGTATATGCCTACAATCTGAAAAGCGATAAGGTCTATACCCCTGTTCAGCCTGTAGAAAATGATACGGCGGCGATCCTCTTTACGTCGGGAACCACGGGAATACCTAAAGGTGTTATGCTGAGCCATAAGAACCTCGTTTCTGACTGTTATATCGCACAGACCAATCTCAAGCTCTACGACACCGACGTGTTCTACGCACTGCTTCCGCTCCACCATGCCTATACCATGCTGGCGGTATTCATCGAGACCATTTCCGTAGGCGCCCAGGTGGTCTTCGGCAAGACCATGGCGGTTTCCCGGATGCTCAAGGAGCTTCGTGAGGGACAGATCACCATGCTTCTGGGGGTTCCCCTCCTCTTCAACAAGCTTTTGGCGGGTATTCTCAAGGGCATAAAGGACAAGGGTATTGTCGTCTACGGGATCATGCGGTTTCTCATGGGACTCTCGTATATAGTAAAGAAGGTATTCAAGGTTAATCCCGGAAAGAAGATATTCAAGGCGGTACTCGATAAGGCGAGCATTTCTACCCTCAGAATCGCCATCTGCGGCGGCGGTCCTCTGGCGGCCAGCGTCTTCAAGGTGTATAACGAGCTGGGTATCGACTTTATACAGGGTTACGGTCTTACCGAGACCTCCCCGATCATCGCCCTCAATCCGAAAGAGCATTTCAAGATCGAGAGCGTCGGACAGGCCTTTATTCCCCATATGGAGATGACCATTCTGGAACCCGATGCTGACGGTATCGGCGAAGTGGCAGTAAAAGGACCCATGGTTATGCAGGGCTACTACAAGATGCCCGAAGAGACTGCTCAGGTCTTTACCCCCGACGGCTGGTTCAAGACCGGAGACCTGGGGAAGATGGATGACGAGAATTACCTCTACCTCGCAGGCCGGGCAAAGAACATGATCGTCACCGAAGGCGGCAAGAATGTCTACCCTGAGGAGATCGAGAACGCCTTTCAGCTTGAAACCGATATCGAACAGATCACTATTCAGGGCTACGAAAAGGTAAAGGGGTCAAAGGCGGAGGATATTGAAGCCCTCGTCTATCCTGCAGACGATCTCTACAAGCGCCTTAATGTGATGCGGGGCACCGCCGAGTCTGTGGATCCCATCAATACCGCACTGGAGGAAATCATCGAAAAGGTGAATAAGGGACTCCAGCCCTACCAGAAGATATCCAAGATAACGATTCTGGATGCCGCCCTGGAAATGACCACCACCAAGAAGGTTAAGCGGAAGTATAACGACTAAACAAAAGAGCAGGGAGAAAGGAGAAGGGAGCAAATGAAGAGCGCTTTTCTCTACTCCCTG
>JAITWB010000091.1 GCA_031285525.1 Spirochaetaceae bacterium | reverse complement strand
TTTGCTGCAGTCTGCCCCCAGCCCAAGTCCCGTCTCTACCTCCGTTCCAGAGACAAAGCCGCAGCAGAGAGAACCCTTACAGCAGCCCATCTTCGGCATCCGCCCGTACTTGAAGACTCAAACCTCTCCTCTTTCGACGGCGCCCCCTGCTGTGTCATAACGGCAAACAACCGCGCAGAACTCACTCGACTGCAAAACATACTCACCAATCACCATATCGAAACATTCAGCCCCTCCCCAAACGGCGGCGGAGACTACCTCATAGAAAACAACATCCGCGGAGGAATCCGCATCACCGGCGAAACCCGTCCCGGCAGAAGCGCAGACCTGGTATTCCCCGCCCCCGAAATCGTCCCCGACAACTCCGTACAGATACCCCTCAGAGTCCTCTCCCTCGATATCGAAACCGACGAACACACCCGGCAAATCCGTTCCGTCGGTCTCTCCTGCACCAGGGAACAAAGCCATGACGGCGGCGCCCACAATCACAGCGAGCGCTGCCGCCGGGTACTCTTTCAAGGCATATGGACCTCCCCGAATATCCCTCCAGAGGTAACCGCCGTATCCAACGAACGGAAACTGATACAACTACTGGTTCAGGAAATACAAAGCCTCGACCCCGACATAATCACCGGCTGGAACGTCATCGACTTCGACTTCCCCCGGCTCTACGAAGCCTTTGAACGCACCGGCGTCCCCTTCACCCTGGGACGCTCAGTAGAAGCGGGAACCTTTTTCCCTGCCGAAACCGACGGAACAGCCCAGGGACGCGAAGCTGGCACCATCGAGGTCAAACGCTCCGCAGCAGTCTTCCTCCCGGGACGGCAAGTACTGGACGCCCTCCGCATGGTACGGACAAACCACGAACAATTTGACTCCTACACCCTAGACTCGGTAGCGCAGCACATCCTCGGAACCGGAAAAACCATACACCTCACAGGCGAAGAAAAACTCGCCGAAATAGACAGGCTTTATACAGAAGATCAGGCTGAATTCTGCCGCTACTGCCTCATGGATGCGGACCTCGTTCTGGACATCCTCGAAAAACGGCACCTCATCGAACACACCGTTGCCAGAGCCGCCCTCACCGGAGTCGGCATCGACAAAGCCTGGACAAGCGTCGCCTCCTTCGAACGGGTCTACGCCGGAGAACTCCGTCGCAGGGGCATATTGGAACCAAACCCTCCTACCCAAAGAAGAGTTTCCGGCGCCGCAGGCGGAACCGTCCTCGACCCAATGGCAGGACTCTTCCGCCAGGTAGCGGTCTTCGACTTCCGCAGCCTCTACCCGAGCATCATGCGAACCTTCAACATTGACCCCTACGCCTACGAAGCGTCTCTAAAAGAGCGGGCTCTTTTAGAGACATCCCCTAACGCCGATTCCCCCGCTCCCAACGAACCAAGTAGATACATCTCTGCTCCCAACGGAGCCCGGTTCAGCAGAAAACCGGAAAACTTCCCGGGCATCCTTCCGGAACTCATCGGCGAATACTTCGCAAAACGACTCAAAGCGATAGCCCAAGGAGATGAGCCGTCAGCCTATGTCTACAAAATCCTGATGAACTCCTTCTACGGCGTCCTCGGCACCCCAAAATGCAAATACGCCCGCACAGAACTCGCCGGAGCCATCACCTCATTCGGCAAAAAAATGCTCCTCTTCGCCAGAGACTTCTTCGAAAAACGAGGCTATCGAGTTCTTTATGGAGACACCGACTCAGTATTCGTAGAAACCAACATCGACGACACCGCCGAAGCAGAAGCCTGCTCCGATCTATACCCCCGCCTGGAAACAGAGCTAAACAGAGAACTCTCAGAATCTATACAGAAAGAGTACTCTGTCGAGTCATTTATCAATATCCGATTCGAAAAACTTTACCGCCGCTTCTTCATCCCCCATCTCCGAGGAGACGGCAGGCTCCGCTCCGGCGAAGACAGCGGCCGCGGCAGGGCAAAGGGCTACGCAGGACTGCGTGTCTCCGGCGTCAAAAACGAAAGCCTCTACTGCAATAACAGCCCCAGCGGTTCCCTCGAAATAAAAGGAATGGAAGCCGCCCGGAGCGACTACACCGAGCTCGCCAGAAGATTCCAGAGAGAACTGCTCACACACCTCTTTAACGACGCCTCTCCTGACGTACTCATGGACTTCATCAACACCCAAATCAAAAAACTCTACAGCGGCGAACTGGACTCGGAACTGGTATTCAGAAAAAAACTGCGCCGAATACCGGAAAAATACACCGCCTCCACCCCTCCCCACGTAAAAGTCGCCCGCGCCCTGGGCTGGGAAAACAGACGGGGAACCGTAGAATACCTGCTCACCCAAAACGGCCCCGAAGCACTCTCACAGCGTACCCAGTCCAGAAACCCCGCCCCCATCGACTACGGCTACTACGCCGAAACCCAACTGCTCCCCACCGCACAAGCCGTAGGAATGACTGCGGGTTTCAACGTACAACAGATATTCAGATCAGCCGCAGACGGAGGGCAGCTCGAATTTGACCTCTCTGTTTAGAATCTATATCCAAATCCCAATGATATTTGAGGACCTCCAATAAAATAACCTTTAATGATATAATCAGACAGCTCATTCAGAAGTTCATTAACAGTATCATTCCCATCAAAATCATCAACAAAACGTATATTGCCTTCCCCGACTACCCCATAATATCCTATAGACGGTTCAAGCACCAATCCGCCGGGTTTGCCAAAATCGACTCGCCACCCCAGTCGTCCGCCGTATTTAAAATGATGAGAAAGGTACTTACCTATCACATTCTGATAAGTAAAAAGCCCATACCCGGCCATGGCATCCAAAAAAAATCGATTTGCGCCGGGATAACAACGGACATGTCCCTCTGCTGAATAGGATGAAAACTTCGAATCCCCCGCTGCTGGTATCATTACCCCGCGATACTCGAATCGGCCCGCTACACTGATATATCTCGATATCTGTCTCTCATACTGAATCGCAGTGCCAAACACCGGATTCTTCACTAGTCCCCATACAATCAGATTAGAACCTAACAATCCCATATCTACGGTAATTGTATTTTCAGGAAACAAGTTCTCCCCATTACCGCCTTCTGAGAAGGTATACCCATTCACCATAAGCAAAAACAAACAAATCAATACGCTCTTTTTAAGTATTTTCCTCTCCATAAGCGGATCCTCCTTTCGCAATTGTACAGTTCCAGCCTATCCTGCCTTTTTTTGTGTGTAAACCTGTTTTGTGAAAAAGTAACCCAAGTTACCAAAAAAGTAACCACGGTTACCTTTACAGATATCAGAAGACAAGATAGAATGGGTCAATTTTCTTCGACACAATAAAAAGCTCCTCATAAGAGCTTTCAACTGTAAATCCAAGAGAATATCCTGAAAAAAGGAGTTATTCGTTGAATGTATCCATGAAAAAGAAGGGAATAAATCCCTTTAGGGTTCTCGCAGTATGCGGCTGCATAGCGGCAGGTATCGGGGTTGTTCTTAACCTGCTCTGCGGCGCTGATTTTACAAAATCAGTCATCCCTTATACCGCTATCCTGTCACCATGGATAAACGGATTAACTGTGCTAATCGGGATCCTGTTGATATGTAAACCCCAGTGGTTTTCACTGCTCTATACAATACTGTTTGTGCAAAGCCTGTACGCTGTCTTTACCGGATTCGATACAGTGGGAATCTTCCTATATGCCTTTCTCAATCTACTGCTCTTCTGTAACGGTTTTTTCAAAATCCGTTTTAAACTCAAATTAACTCTCTCATTGGGAATATGGTTCCTGGCATTGCTCTCCCTTATAACCTTCAGTTGGGACAGGGTATTCTTCGGTGCAGCCATATCCCTCTTTGTCTTCGGTGCAACTCTCTGCATCTACCACCTGCTCATGGACAAACTCTCCTATCTGTTACCGGATGTCGATATCTGTAGGACAACAGCAGTCTGCACACTGCCGGAACCGGGAAGCACCCTCTGTCTACAGGATCTCGGACTCACAGAACGCCAACAAGGGTGCATCAAAGCCTGTCTCAAAGGCTCAGAGTCATATAAAGATATCGGGGAACGTTACTTCGTAAGTGAATCGGCCATCAAAAAAGAAATGTCCGACCTCTTCCGCTTCTTCGGCGTCAAAAACCGGGAAATGCTTCGTTTGTTACTTATGCAATATAAAATAGACCGCTAAAACCTGGTGAGTTTTGCTGCAATACTCACCAGGTTTTGCAAAAGCCTTCAAACAGCTTACCACCCTGCAGGCGGCACAAAACCCGCATCCGCCAACTTTGTCCGGCAGAGCTCCAGAATCTCCTCAGGGAAAAGGGATTTATACAGATCCTTCACCGTGATAGCCTCGACAGAAAGCCCTGATTCACCCTTATCCTTCATGAACAAAAGCATCGCCGAAGGGGCTTCTTTTGAAGCAACACTCAAACCTGCCATCATAGCGCCCATAGCCGCCAGTTTTGCAGAAAAATGATCGTCACTATATCCATATTTTTCGGCGGCAGTACTCAAAGCCGCCGTTATTTCTGCTTCGTATGCTGATTCAAGCTGTGTTGTATCCATCGTGTTTCCACCCTTTTGGTTAATAAAAAGTACCTAGACCTAGTCCTTTGAGTATAACATGGTTTTCCCAAATAGCAAAGAGTTATTGCAATAGAGGGTCTTTGCTATTTGGGTCCAAAGGGAATCCGATTATTCTTTCTTTATAAGAATTTTCGAGAGCCCCATTATAAGGAGCATAACGAATCCGCAGACCACAAAAAGTCCAAGCATCCCCTTCCACATAATCGCCAGGGATGCAAATAAATCAGCAGTATTGATATCCATCGTAAAAACCTCTCTTTTCTTCCATTAATTCTTACAGATACGCCATAATAAGGCTCAAAACCAAGCCGCTGGCCGCAACCGACGCAATCTGACCGGAAACATTGGCACTCACTGCGTGCATCAGGAAAATATTACTCGGGTCTTCCTTGAGAGCCATCTTCTGAATAACCCTGGCAGACATAGGAAATGCCGAAATTCCGGCTCCCACTATCA
>JAITWB010000034.1 GCA_031285525.1 Spirochaetaceae bacterium | reverse complement strand
GATACTCCGCTCTCCCTTTTTGATGCCGTTTAAGGGGATGCTCCAGGTTTGTCTGCCGCTGGCGTCTCTGGGGCTGATGACCGCCTGAGTCCACAGCGGCGGCTTGCCGTCTATGAGTTCCGCATTGGGACCTGTTTCTTCTACCTGTATTCCGGTAACGAGGACATTGTCCCTAGCTTCTCCTTTAAGAATAGACTCCGGTCCCACCAGTATGCCGGGACCGAGGGTGAGCTTATTGTCAACTTCCAGAATCGGTATTTCGGTTCCATCGGGGAGGAGGATGCTGGTGACGGTAAGGACGGGCGGTTCAAAATCGATGACTTCACCGAAGCCGACGTTCTGTTGTGGGCAGGAGGTCCAGAGGATCATCAGTAATGCGCCGCCGATGATGGGTATCAGCGGAATGCGCCTGAGTGAGACACTTATGCGCTGTTGGTCTTGCTTTTTGTTTGTATCCATACTGCTCTCCTCAATTCGTATCAGAAAATATACAGCCGAAGCCCGATGGTAATATGGGGAATCACCGTCGCCAGGTTATATGCTGCCGCATCTACATCGGTGGGAACAAACCATAACTGTCCTTCCGTGAACATGCTAAAGGTGCGCAGAAAGCTTCGTTTGGGTATAGTGACTTTGGGAAACTCCAGCTGAACCAGCAATGCGCTCATCCAGGTGGGACTGCCGCTTTGGGTGTACCCTTCTCCGGCAATGTCGAAGAGGGAGAAGTTCGCTCCTATACCGAATGAAGCAGAAAGCCACGCCCAGTCCGGTCCAAAGAGGGAGGCAAAGGGAAGGGTATATATATTCGCCAATAGTTTGAGTCCCAGTACCTGACCGCCGTACCGTAATGCCCCGGCGCCGCCCAGTGATTCGAAGATATCCTGAGTGATAAATCCGTACTGAACCTGTATCTTCACGTTGTCATCAAAGAAACTCAATCCCAGGCCGAAATCTGTATAGGTGGCTCCTCCGGCGAATAGTATCGCAGGGGCATCGTTAGTGAGCTGTCTGATAAAAGGCGGAATAATGCCTTCCAGGTAGAGTCCCTGAAGGAAGCCCGGTACTTCATAGGCGGACTTGTCTCCTTTTCGTAAATGATACGTGAGGTCCTGTAATTCGTTGTCGTCCTGGGCAAGAGCGCCAAAGGGCAGTTCGTTGTTATACCGCCCTCCCGATTCGGGTGTGAAGAGGCGTATGACCGGCGGTGTTTTGTCCACCTGTACCAATAGACGGGTGACCGCTTTTTCGCCGTTTGCCATAGAGGCCCGCACCATGAGGTAATGGACTCCTTCGCGCATATCCCCGTCTTCCAAGCGGTACTGCCAATCGTACTCCCCTTTGGCTTTTTCCACAGGAACAAAGGTATTGCCGTTGTCAAAGGAGAGTTCTACCGCCGCCAGTTTCTTTGCTTCTATGACGGATCGGAGTTCCTTGAGGGTTGCTTTGTCAGCCAGCAGCGCCTCTTCTTCTGGTGTGAGAACATAGCCTGCCCTGCCCCGCAGCCAGGGCCGCTCGTAGGCAAAGTCGCCCATGGTCATGGAGTCTACCGTTACCCAGGGACCGGTGGATGTGTAGTAGATCCTCTGCACCGGAGATTCAACAGTTTGGGTTCCGCCGAAGAGACTTTTGACCATGAGGGTGTTGATTCCTTCGACCATATCTGTTTCGTCGATGGAGAAACGGAAGTAACCGGCGGGGGTTATGTTTTCTACCTTAACGTGGGTTCCGTTAAAGGTAAGCAGTACCTCTTCTGCCGTATCGACTCCGCTGACATATCCGTAGAGGTTAAAGGATCCCTGCACATACTCGCCGTTGAGGGGATACAGTATGTCTACGAAATTGAGCTGCGCCCCATGAACCAGTTTTATGTTACGGGAAAGGGCGGTGGTGTTTTTCGCTTTGTCGGTTGCCCATATCTCCACATTATACGTGCCTTCGGGCAGATCCGTGAGGTAGAGTTCTTCCAGTATCAAGGTTCCCACGGGAACGTTCCGCAGCGCCAGTTCCTCCGGTATGGCAACCCCTTCAAGGCTACTCAGTTTTACCTGTATCGATTCGATTTCACTATTGTCATGGGAGTTACCTGCTATGGACAGCATACCGTTCGTAAGGACTCCGTCAGAGGGGGAATCCAGACTCAACTCCGGCGGGGTATTGTCTATCACCAGCATACTGGCGTACAAAGCGCTGATATCATATTCATCCAACAGTTTGATAAATAAGACAGTGGGACCATCTTGCAGTATCTTGGTGTTTAGTGTATAGCTCCAATCCCTTTCATCAGTAACAATGGCGGTATCGGCAACAGTTTCTGTATCGGTTACCGCATCAGCATATATTCTATCCGCATCGTTGAAGGTGTTGCCGTTATCCAAAGAAATTTGTACCCGCTTGATGCCGTTGCGGTCATCGGCGGTACCGAAGATTTGAACAGTTCCGCCAAGTATTTCTCCCAGTTCAGGTCCCAATACGGTTCCGGTAGGTTCCGCCAGAGACACTCTGAAACTGCGGGTCTGGGGCAGGCCGATGACGCCATAGATGTCTTCGACATACATGGTTATGGTGTGTTCATTGTCATCCATACCGTAGAGGGCAATAGGTATTGAAAATCCATGGGTAACTTCCATGCTCTGTTCGGCTTCATTGTCTATGCGCCAGTGCAGGTAACGCACATTATCATCGTCATAGGAAATGCCGGATACGGTAAAATCGGCGGTGATAACTTCGTTGTCTGTCGGCAGGCTTATCTGTACTATCGGCAGATCCATGGCTTTATCGATGATGAGGTTCCAGTCTGATAGAGCGAAGCTGTTGCCTGCCATATCGGTAAAGACAAAGCTCATTGCATCGGAGAGGGGCATTTCCAGAGTGTCAAGTACCGCTTCAAAGAAATGCAGCGGCGGCTGCCCTGCTGCAATGGTGTGATCATAGACAACCTTTGAAATGGGCTCCCGTCTTGGGGCGGCTTCGAGTTCCTCTGCTTCTGTACCTTCTTCCGTTTCGGGTTCCGGATCACCGGGTAATTCATACCGTATTGAGGCGATTCTGCCGGCATCCTGTATCACCATGCCCATGCGGATAATGCCGTTGACGCTGGCTCCGGTAGTGGGTACTGCAAGGGTCGCCAACGGAGCCTGAGTGTCTTTGTAGAGTGAGGCGGTTTGTATGGTACTGCGTCCGGCTTTATCGGTTGCTTTGATGTCGAGAGTAACACTGCCGTCGGCAAAGGCCGAGAGATCCATGCTGTGGATATAGGGTTCAGCTTCTCCCAAGAGCGCCGGTTCTGTGTCGAGCAATAATTGTCCGGACAACAATTCATGCCAGGTACTGCCCTGATCGGCGCTGTATTCGAGCCGTTCCAGCCAGGGCGCATCCCGGCTTTGTATCTGTATTTCAGCGCTGTTCTGAACCCACTTATTAGCAGGACCCTGCACCTGGAGATCCGGTGAGCCGTTCAATACCAAAAAGGAACTATCAACACTAACGGTCTTGTCATCACTGTTGGTCAGCGTGAGTGTAAGGGGACCGAACAGCCCCTTGGAGGTTCCTTCAATCAGTACCAAACCGTTTTCGTCTATCCGCACACGAAAATGCTCAGAGCCGTCGCCGCTCAATTCCGCCGTTTTGAGGGATCTGCCATTATAGAAATAGAGCCCTCTCATTGTCTCTCCGGTTAGCAGTAAGAGCTCGCCGTTTTTCAGAACAGAACCGGTTTTCGCCCCGGACTGCGGGGAGCCAGTCATAGGGGTACAAAAGATGAAACTTTCTTCTATATCGATATGACGGCCTTCTGTCGGCCGCAGCACCCAGAACTCGCCGGTGACGGTGTACTGCTCACCGCTTTTGAGTAACGCTGTTAGGGTCACTGTGTTTAGACCAGGCAATAGATCAGCGGGTAATGAAGCCTGTATAGAACCATCCTTAACTGACACTTTTGCGGGACGGTCTGATACGCTGGCGGTCACTTTACTGATCGTTACTCCCGCTTCCAGAATTGCAGTCATGGGTATGGGATTTTTCTCTCCGTACTGGAGGGTAATCCGGTCGCTCCATTCGGCGGAGCCGTTCAGTCCGATCAGGGACAAGGGACCGTCACGCAGCCTGGTTGGTAAAATCCTGTTTGCCTCACTTACCGGGGGCGCACTCAGATCTGTTATAAACAGAATATCTTCCAGTGATGTTTCCCGATTGTATATATCTACTGCCGTTACCTGCAGCGCAACCCGTCCGTAATCGCTGCCCGGTTCTATGGGAATAGACTGCACATAGTCCCCGCCCTTGCCGGCTTTGATCGATATCGGCACGGGGTCACGGGAACCAAACTGATAGCTTACGGTTTGCAGCGGGCTGCCGGATTGTATGAGTACGTTTAGGGATACCCCCGCTTCACTATTGATTTCAAGCCCTGAATGAAAGGGTTCTGTTACCGCCGTTTTTCCGGCGCCGGAACTCATCGATGCTATGGTCAATCGGGGGGCTATGCCGGGATCGATGAGATCTTTGATTACCGTTTTACGGCCCTCGACGCCGGTGGTATCCCGGGCCCATATTTCCAGAGTATTGGTTTTGAGCGCCGAAGCGGGAGGCGCAAGGGTAAACCGGAACTGGTCTGTGGCTGGTATCTCCAGAGGAGCTTCGCCGTTGAGGGAGTACAGTACCGCTTCTATGCCTTCTGCATCCCCGTCCGCTGCAAAGCCGGAAACAGTGAGCCCCGATTCGGTAAACAGGGAACCCGCCGACGGTTCGGTGAGGGTAACCACAGGGAGATCCGCTTCTTGATTCACTATAAGGTTTCGTTTGGTTATGGTGACATTGCCGGACAGATCCACTGCCCGTATCTCCATGTTCAGATTTTTGACCGTCTGCCCCCGTATATCAAACTCTTTGACCCACCAGGGGTTGCCGATTATGAGGGGCAGCTCTCCCGTTTCTTTTCCCAGCGTCCAGGTAAGGGAAGCCAGTCCGACATCGTGCATTGCGTACCCCGCAACGGTGAAGATGCCGTTAACCGCTTCTTCTTCACCGGGATACACGATTTCTACCTGAGGAGGCGTATTGTTTACAAATAACAGAAAAGACTGTACCCCTTCGCTCTTCAGCGCATCACGGCTTCTGAATAGTATCACCCTTGCCCCGTCGGCAAATTGGGTAGTGTTTACCGCTGCGTTAAAATGATATCGATTCGTTTTTTTGTCCAGGCTTATCCGAACCGGCATATAATTTGCGCCGTTATCAAGGGAATATTCCAGGGATTCTATCCCGTTCCCGTCCCAGATAGTTCCCTGTATCGTTATTTTTCCGTTTACCAATGCGCCTATATCATGGCTGGTTATGGTTATTTCCGGT
>JAITWB010000025.1 GCA_031285525.1 Spirochaetaceae bacterium | reverse complement strand
TCGTATTCGGAAGCTTCAAGGATGGGCAGGAGCAGGGTTACTGCGGTTCCGTCACCGGGATAGCTGGTGACGGTGACCGTATAGGGAGAGCCGTAGGAGAGCTGAATCCGCCGCCGTACCGCAGAAAGCCCAATTTTGGTGAAGCCCTTTTCTGTGTGGATTCCGTTCTGGAAGAGTCCTTCCAGAACTTCCCCGCTCATGCCCTGTCCGTCGTCCCGCACTTCGATAGAAAGGGCGTTTTCGCTGAGGGAGCCCTCGGAGAGGGTGCCCTCTCTGCAAAACCCATCAACGAGGGAGGCGGAGACGACGATGGTTCCGGGTTTGCCCGGATGACCTGACAAGCCGGGACGGGCAAGCCCCCGGAAGCCGTGGAGGATTGCGTTTTCCACCAGGGGCTGGAGGATCATGGAGGGTATCCCTAAGGAAAGCAGGCTTGAGTCTACGTCCCGGATAAACTCAAAGGTGTCCCCGTAGCGTACTTTCATTATGTAGACATAACTGTCCAGATTCCGCAGTTCACGCTCCAAAGAACAGACCGTGTCTTCCCTTCCCAGTGTGTCCTCGGTGATGGTCATCAATGCGGTGCTCATCTTCCGTATGGCGTCGTTTTTCGTGATAAGCGCCATCATCCGTATGGCGTTGAGGGTGTTGCAGAGGAAATGGGGGTTCAGCTGATAGCGGAGCACGTCGATTTCAGTCTTGAGCCGCTCCTTCTGTTCGTTCTTTATCTCCTGGGTGAGGGAGCCGATTTCGGCAACCATGAAGTTGAATGAATCGTTGAGCCTGTTCAATTCCGCAAAGGAGCTGGCAGGTACCTGTACAGAGAAATCTCCTTTACCTACCGCAGCCATCTCGGAAATGACAATGTTCAGGGGCTTGAGGATGCGCCGGAAGAAGAGGGTGTTGTAACCGATGAAGAGGAGCACAATGAGTATCATGGCAATGCTGAGTATGTATATGATGGTGTTGACCCGCTGGGTGAGGGAACCGATGTTTATCGCTTCGACCAAGGTCCAGCCGGAAGCGTCGATAGGGGTTTGCATGACAATATAGGAGCGTCCGAAGGTCCTGTGTATACTGTGAAAAGGCTGCCCCACGCTTTCAGGATTTCCTGCCGCCAGTATGATGCCGTTTCTTCCGACGAGGAAGGTGTGGGAGATATATTCCGCCGATTGTACGCTGCGGCTTTCGTGTTTCTGCTGGATAAAGTCGTTCAGTTCATTTACGACGAAGGTGACCACCAGGGTTCCCACTCCAGTGGCGTAATTGTTTCTCTCCGGCGGAGCCACGGCGAGGGCTACCATCGCCTGCCCGCCTTTAGCCGCCGCAAGGGTGTCCGGGAATACCACAGACCCCGGCACAGCGGCGGCAAGCTCTGAATACTCCGCAGCAGCTTCCGTAGAGAGGGTTACGCCGCCGTAGTAGTTCCGGGACACAAAGGGAGCCGGGGCGCTGCGGTCAGAGAAAAAGAGATAATAAGCCGCAAGCTGTCTGGAGAGGCGAAAGTAGGTGTTGAATATTTCTTCCAAAGTGAAGGAAATCTCATAGCGCTGCTCAAGGGATCCGCTCTCCGCATATTCCAGAGAGCGGTTCATCAGGGTGCGGTTATGTATCAGCGAGGAAGCCACGATAGACATCCGCTCCAGTTCGGCGTTTACGCTGTCCGCTATTTTGCTTATGGTCGCTTCCCGTTGAGCAGCGGTCATCTCGACTATTTCCCTGCGGAAGATATACCCGGACACCAGCATGAAGACCAGTACAGGCAGGGCGATGAGGAGCAGAAATGACCGGATGTGCCGTGAGGCGATGCTGTATTCTTTCATATCTATCTGATTTTAATATGCATTGCGGGATGGGGCAAGTGAGGATTGGAAGCGGACACGTTCGTTTGATAAACTTGCTAACAGTTCCGTCAAAGCCGATTCGCTGACCAATCAACGGAGCAAATGAGATTCAATACTCCGTTGTTTGGTTTCGTTTGCTTTGAGGTTGACAGATGCTGTTTTTGCGGTGACAATAAGAGACATGATAGAGGTCGCTGCAGCTGTTCTGGCAAACAGGGAAGGCCGGATTCTCATCGCCCGCCGCCGTCCCGAGATTACCATGGGGGGATACTGGGAATTTCCCGGAGGAAAGATAGAACACGGAGAAACCCCTGCCCAATGTGCGGTACGGGAACTGCAAGAAGAAATGGATATCCATATCGAAGCAGGTCCGGTACTCTGCGAAAACACCCACGACTACGGCAACGGAAAGGTTGTACACCTTATAGCTGTACAGGCGGTGCTTTTGGGCGGCAAGTTTACCCTCAGGGATCACGACGAAATACGCTGGGTATCGGCGCAGGAAATGAAAGACTTCCTCTTTGCCCCCGCTGACGAGCCTATCGCAGAAATGCTCACATACAACAAACACAAAGGAAAACCCGAAGCATGACCCCCATAAGCGAGATATCCGAAGAAACAGCCTCATCCATCCGATGGGTGCTCACGGATATCGACGATACCCTCACCAAAGACGGAAAACTCCTTCCCGAAGCCTATGCCGCCCTCTGGGATCTCAAAAAAGCGGGATTACCCGTACTGGCGGTCACCGGGAGAGCCGCCGCATGGGGATGCCTGCTCTCCCACGAATGGCCCGTAGCAGGGGTTATCACCGAAAACGGAGCCGTCGCCTATTATATGACCGAAGAACAGCGCATAGAATCCACTGTCTTTCCCGGAGCCCAGCCTAACACGAGCCTGCCCCTCAGGCGGGCCGCAGAGCGCATCCTCGCAGAGCTCCCCCGTGCCAGAGAGGCGCAGGACAACTTCTTGCGGTTATACGATTTCGCCATCGATTACGGCGAAGCCGTCAACCCGCCCCTTTCAATAGATGATATCAGCAGAATAGTCGAGATTTTTAAGGAAGAAGGCTGTTCCGCCCAACCCTCATCGATACATGTAAACGCCTGGCTGGGGGACTTCAACAAACGGGAAGCATCCCTGCTCTTTCTCTCACGATTCATGGGATACGACGATGCTCAAAACCGGGAACAAGTCTTGTACGTCGGGGATGCCCTCAACGACGAACCCATGTTCAGCTGGTTCCCCAACAGCTGCGCCGTGGCAAATATAGAACGCTGGCTCCGGGACATCAAACGGCTGCCTGCATGGGTATCAAAAGAGAGCTATGGAACGGGATTTGCGGAGATTATAGGGACGGTTCTTTCAAAACGGAATCCACCAACTGTTTAAAATCAGCATTAAAAACCGGACGCAGGGGCATCAGATTGTCATTTATTCTGAATATACCGTCTTCCTGAATGATAATACTGTCACACTGACCGTTACTGCCGGGAAAGAGGATGACGAATTCGTCTGCTGAATTTTTGACAGATTCTACCTGTTTTTGTCTTCTATGGGTTTGGGATTTTTCAAATCTGCCATACAATTCAGCGCTGCTCATGGTTCATTCATAATACCTCTGGGAAATAGTTCTGTCCAGAGGAGCCTTTTTTTGGAAAATCAAAGGCGCAACACTAAATACAGCGTAAACATCCCGGTAACTATGCCGCAAAAGCCTACATATAGCGTAAAGCACTTTTTTCCTCTGACAAAATTATTCTTCACTATTTATTTCTCTAGTGACGGATAGTATATCTGTGTTATACTCATCGTCATGGCAGCCAAGAAAAAAAGCGGAACCCTCACCTATAAGTGCTCCTCCTGCGGTTATACCCAGCCTGCATGGCTCGGCAGATGTCCCGAATGCGGGGAATGGAACTCCTTTGAAGAGATAGTCTCCTCCCCCTCAGCCCCCCTCTTTGGGGAAAGCAAAAAGGGGGTTGCAGCAAAACCCGTCCCTCTCAACACAGTCAATCCCATGGACGGAGAGCGGCTCTCCACCGGCATCGGAGAGCTGGACCGGGTACTCGGCGGAGGAGCCATGCGCAGATCCGCCATACTCATCGGCGGGGAGCCGGGTATCGGCAAATCGACGCTTCTCTTGCAAACCGCCGCCGCCATACAGACCAAAGGACGTATCCTCTATGTCTCAGGGGAAGAGTCGGCTGCACAGATACGGAGCCGGGCAGACAGGCTTTGTCTGAACTACAGCAACATCGAAATCCTCTGCACCTCCCGGCTTGAAGACATAGACTCAGCCCTCAACTCCGTCTCTCCCGTATTCGTCATCGTCGATTCCATCCAAACCGTCTACACCCCCGACGCAGGACAGGTGCCGGGAACCATAAACCAGCTCAAATACGCCGCCCATGAGCTTATCTCCTGGGTAAAGGAACGGGACTCCGTACTCTTCCTCGTCGCCCATGTAACAAAAGAAGGCCTCATCGCCGGCCCCAAGGCGCTGGAGCACATTGTAGACACGGTCATCTCCTTCGAACGGAACGATGACGAAGTACGCTTCCTCCGGGCAAGAAAGAACCGCTTTGGTTCGGTTGACGAACTGGGCATATTCTCCATGGGCGAAAAGGGCTTACTCCCCGTAGAAGACCCCTCTTCCATGTTCATCATCCGCCGAAGCGGCGCACTTCCCCCGGGTGTCGCCGTCGTCCCCGTCTTTGAAGGCAGCCGGGTATTCATGGTAGAAATACAAGCCCTCACCGTCCCTGCCAAAGCCGCAGTAACACGGGTCTACTCGGATCAAATCAACACCGCCCGGGTCAGCAGAGTCGCAGCGGTCCTCGAAAAACGGCTAGGACTCCGCTTCTCCGACCAGGATCTCTACATAAACGTCGCCGGAGGCGTCCGGATCACCGAAAGCGCCGCCGACCTCGCCCTCGCCGCCGCCCTCTACTCCGCCCGCACAGACATGGCCCTCCCGGAAGCCACTGTACTCGTAGGGGAACTCAGCCTCGCCGGGGAAGTACGCCCCGTAGGACGGATACGGCAGCGGGCAAAAACAGCAAAGAGCTTAGGGTTTTCCCACGTGTATGCCCCGGAGGACGGAGAGGGCATTCATTGCGTGCGGAATATTAAGGAGACGATTGGTAAGCTCTTTGGGAAGGGGTGAAAATCAAAGAGAAAGGAGAAGGTAAAAGGGAGAAAAGTAAGGATCAATCCTTTTGGGTTAACTCAACCCACTTACCCACAAAATAGAGCGGGATATTCGTGATTGCGCCGTTTTGCAAATACTCGTTCGTGCTGAACCGAACGGCGGTTGCAGGCTTGTGTTTTTCGATATACCCTTTGAAACTAACTGCGTTTCTATTCTCCCCCGATTTTACTTCAATAGGGATAATCGCTTCGCCGCTTTGAATGATAAAGTCTATTTCCCGATCCTGGGCATATGCGTAATAATGAGGGGAATAGTCAAGCAGCGGCAGGAGCTGCTCCAAAACATAATTCTCAGTCAATTGCCCCTTGAATCGAAACGCATCGGAAAGCAGGATTGATTTGTTGGTAAGTTGCGCCATGTGTTTTATGAGACCCACATCCAGCAGAAAGAGCTTAAAGTAATTCAGCATTTCATAGGCTTTGAGGGGATATTCGTTCTTTGATACGTTCAGAATGCGGTAAGCGATGCCGCTGGAAAACAACCACTCAATCGCCTCTTCAAAATCCTTCGCCCTCGCACTCTTGGCGATGGCGGCATACATAAACTTTTCGTTATTCTCTTTTGCAAGTTGAGGAACGATACTGCGGAACACCTGCAGTATACGCCCGCCGTTTACCTTGCCTGAGTGCTTCGTGAAGTCATTTTCATATAAGGAAACAAGTTCTTCTTGTATTGCATTGATTTCTTCGGGATCGGCATTACTCACCCAACTCTGAACACATTCCGGCATTCCGCCAATAATCAGATACTTTTTATAGTGTTCCATCATCAGACCGTGAAAAGCGGACACATAGTCTTTCCCCGATTGGATCGAATGATAATACTGATACATGCCAGTATCGGCGGCAGCCAGGTATTCCTCAAAAGTCAATGGATAGATGGTAAGCAGATTCACCTTTCCCACAGGATAGTTCACCGGGTTTGCAAGGTAGGTACCAAGCAAGCTCCCTGCAGCAACAATATGATACTCCGGTGCATCTTCGTAAAAGTATTTGAGACTCCCCAGCGCATTCGGACATTCCTGAATTTCATCCAAAATAATAAGCGTCTTTTCGGGTAAAATGGTTTTACCCCGCACCAAACTCAAACGTTCTATAATCAACCCAGGATCTTTTGTATCGTTAAAAATTCTAACCGCCTCGGCATCCCTGTCAAAGCTGATATATGCTGAATCATCATATGCCGTTCTCGCAAATTCATGCATCAGCCACGTCTTGCCCACCTGCCGTGCCCCTTTTAACACAAGCGGTTTCCGACGAGAACTGTCTTTCCATGCAATGAGCGCATCCATAGCCTTTCTGTACATACAACAAGAATACAACGTTTTTACGAGCTTTTCAAGCAAAAAATCTGCGTTTTTAAGAGTAAATCAATAATATTTACAACGTTTTTACGAGCTTTTTGACAATTATCACTGCGTTTTTACGAATTATCCTAAACAAAGAGCACATATCAGAGAACATTGCCCTGATATGTGCTCTTTGCTCACTTCTACCTTCTCTTTTCTACTTTCTCTCTGCTCCCTGCCCTTCTGGCTTCAAATAAGCCCTAACATAATTCTCCGTAGACAGATACTTCTCCGCAGTCTCCCGCAGTACCTCCGGCGTAAACACTGACAACACCGCATCGGTACCCACTATCGAAGCAAGAGGGCGTCCTTCGCTGGTGTAGTT
>JAITWB010000004.1 GCA_031285525.1 Spirochaetaceae bacterium | reverse complement strand
AGATTCCAGGAGTGTCCAAAACTTCTGTTTACTTCGGGGCTGAAAAAAAATCCCCCCGCAGATTCTGTTATCCGTATCTCCGTCCCGGATACTGTGTATCCTGAAAGGAAAAAAATCACAGCAAACGGAAGTATTCCTCCAATACATTTCCATTTCATATGAAAAAACCTCTATATAGAATAGTATATACAAAAAAAAGCATAATGCAATTAACTTATAGATGAATATTGAAGGAGAATCTCTTTCATGCTACAATCTTAGAGAATGTAATACACTATAATGGAGTTGATATGTATATAGTATGCCTTGATCTGGAAGGGGTTCTGGTACCCGAAATCTGGATAGCCTTTGCAAAAGAAACAGGAATAAAAGAACTGGAACTGACCACCAGGGATATTCCAGATTATGATGTGCTGATGAAGAAACGGATCGGGATACTCAAAGAGCATGGACTGGGAATCGCAGATATCAAAAAAACCATAGCGACAATCGATCCCTTCCTGGGGGCTCAAGCCTTTCTTGACGAACTGCGTTCCCTGACACAGGTCATCATCCTCTCGGACACCTTCACCCAGTTTGCTTCTCCGTTGATGGAAAAGCTCAAACGTCCCACGATCTTCTGCAATACCCTTGAGATAGACAGCTCCGGGATGGTAACCGGGTACAAACTCCGGCAGGGAAACGGAAAATACCACGCAGTGGCTGCTTTTCAGTCTATCGGCTATCAGGTCATCGCTTCGGGAGACTCCTTTAACGATCTGGAAATGCTCCGCAAGGCGGAAAAGGGCTTCCTTTTTTGCCCGCCCCAGCATATTGCCAACGATAATCCCCAGTTTCCGGCGTTTACAGAATATAGTCAGCTTTTGGAGGCGGTACGTCCGCTTCTTGCCCCGTAAATGGATACACTAAAAGCCTTTTTTGATAGCCCCATAGCGGTGTATGAACTGACTATGGGGACTGCGCTTTTACGGATACTCCTCTCGTTTTTTGCGGGCTTCATCATCGGCTTTGTCAGGGAAAAACGGCGGCAGCCCGCAGGCTTGAGAACCCATATACTCATCAGCGTTGCCTCTACCCTGATTATGATAGTATCCATTGCGATTGCTTCCAACACCGACTCCGACGGCTCCCGTATCGCCTCTCAGGTTGTTTCCGGGATAGGATTTCTTGGAGCCGGGGTTATCATCAAACAGGGCATAAATATACGGGGGCTTACATCGGCGGCGGCAATCTGGGCAATCTCCGCCATCGGTCTTGCCATAGGGATAGGACTCTATATCCCTGCCTTCACTGTTCTGGCTGTATTCGTATTGGTGCTTATCTTTATAGAGCGGTTTGAACGGCGTTATATGCCCTCAAAGCAGGTACGGCAGATCGGAGTCCAATACCATACCGGAGGGCAGGATATTCAGCGGATAATCGAATCCCTCAAGTCAGTAGATATTTTTGTTACCGAATACAGTATCAGCACCTCCCTCTCTACAGGAAAAACCTCGGTGCATCTCCTCGTTTCCTGCAAGGAGATGCCCGGTACCGCAATACTAACAGAACTATTCGGAGCGGTTGGGGGACTGGAAAAACTAAAGATTCTTTCGGTCCCCGACAAATTCGGAAACTGAGTTTCCGGTAACCGGTTCCGCTGAACAGCCTCACTCTATTGAGCTGATCCTATAATTCTCAAAAATTACAGCCGCTAAGGCTTTTAAATCCTCACCGCTCGATTCGGTTGGGTACTCGTTTTTCGCTGTCGTCCATGCCCATTCAAAGTTGAACCAGTTCACGTCTTCAAACGGCTCTCCCTGCAATTCTTTTTGACGCTCCGCAATCCACTTTTCCCAACGAGGTTGGTAATAGTCTTTTGTGAGTCCCGCCCATTGCCGGTTGGAGTAATCTTTTAAGCCGCCGCCGTTGGCATTATTGCTCGCTCCCCAGGTTGTAATCAGCCCACGGGCGTTGAACTCATACAACGATTTTGTAAAATCATCGGTATCCGCCGCAAGCTTTTTCGCCATTTCAATCCACGGTCCAACCATAAACTCAGCTCTTGTGCCTACAACACGGTCAACCATTTCGATCACGCCGATAAACGGCTCAGACTCTTGATTGAATCTATCAAGATCCCCCCCATTAAAAGCCTCGACCATTCGTTGGTGATATTCCTGTGCGGTGTTCGATAAAAGCTGTTTTAACCCATCCGCAACGTCATAGAGGTATGCATCGCTCGTTTTTAGCGTATCATAATCTTCCAACAAGTATTTCACCGCTTCTTCGAATTTCGCCTTATCATAGGTAATAATCGAATTACCCCAGGTTGAAGCAGCTGAAATCGAAAGCGCAGGTCTTGCATTGATAACAGACTCAGGAGCCCCTTGTCCGAGATTATTGAGCTCTGAATTATACACCGTATCGAGATACAACATCAGCGCCTTATATGCCGCTTCACTGTCCGCACCGTAACGGCGTTCTGCGTATCTGCGGATCCATTGAGCGGTATCGATTTCTTCCAATTCATAGGGATTTTCTGACCAAATCGTTTCAAAGAACAGATCATAGAGAATCGGGTTATTCTGCGAAGCCTCAGGCGTGATGCCTATCCCTTTCATATAGTCCGCAGTATTTGCCGCTCTCGG
>JAITWB010000267.1 GCA_031285525.1 Spirochaetaceae bacterium | reverse complement strand
TTTTTTATAGGCTTCATAGGATTCCATAACATCCGAAAGGTATGCGTGTTCCCGCATTACTTCCTTATATTTCTTCTGATCCCTCACCAGTTCGGGATTCTGAATATCCTGCTCCACCTCTGTATATCTCAGCGAAAGCTGTTCCAGTCTATCTATCATGAAAAGAAGAATAACATAAAAAGGGAGGAAAGAGAAGGAGGAAAAAAAAGAGAAGAGAGAAATGAGAAGGGAGAAAAGGAAAGGGTGGGAAGGTATTGGGACGCGACACTCCTTTTCTCATTTCTACCTTCTCCTTTCTCTTTTACCTGACTGTTCCGCCGTGGAAATAGCACTCGAAGGTTTTTTCTTCTCCGCAGAAGATCTCTTCCTGTCCCTGAAACCAGCTGAAACCGCCGTTAATGGAGCAGTGATAGGTATAGTTTCCGTTGCGGTGCAGGGCGGGTCCCCGGAAGGGGGAATCTGCTGTAGCTAAAGAGAGGGATTCTTTGAGGAAATCGCCGGAGAAAGCGTCGGTCAGGGTGCGTCCGGTGTAGTTCATGACCCAGAGCGGGTTTCCTGCGGACCAGACAGCCTCTTCTCCGGTAAACTGTTCGCCGCCGTACCAGGAATCGAGATAGTCCAGGGCAGTGCCTGAGACTGCTTCGGAGTAGGAGATCTCGTGGGCGGCACTGCGGGAGGGGGTGTCAGACGGTTTGTCCCCCCCGGCATAGCAGTTCTTTTTGGCGCGGACGAGGAATGCCGCAAGTTCCCGGTAATCCGGGGAGACTGGGGCAACGAGGGGTTTTCCGTGTTCATCGTTATCCTTGAGCAGAGAATCGATGGTTACCCCCAGGAGATTACTGAGCTGTATCAGCTTATCCGTTTCGGGATAAGCGAGCCCGCCTTCCCATTTTGCTACCGCCTGCCGGGACACATCAAGCAGTTCCGCAAGCTTTTCCTGAGAAAGACCTTTATCACGCCGCAGGATCTGTAGTTTTTCACCAATATGCATTGTTATCACCTCAGGAAACAGTATACTGCTGTTTTCCTGTTTCAAACATTACCCGTTTGTTGCTTTTTTGCAACCGTAGGTTGCGAACCACAGGTTGCGGCTGTGAGCGGCTATGCGCTGTATTGAAAATATGCCCTATTCACCGTATACTTCAAACCATGTTTTCTGAAAAAAACCTTGTGCTCTACAAAAATCAGCCTGCCCGTGTTTTACAGCGGGATGGAGATAAATACCTCATTGAAACCCTGAGCGGAGAGAAGAAGGTGCGGGATAAGGATATTGTCCTGCTTCACAGCGGCTCTCTGACTAAGCTAAAAGACGTATATGATCATACGGATAGAATATTCTCCTCTGGACCGGAGCTTTTACAGCGAAAGAAGGCTCTTGAAGAAGCTTGGGAGCTTTTGGACGGAGCAGGCTCGTCCTTTGCGGAACTTGCGGAACTGGTTTCTTCCGACTATAGTCCCTCTGAGGCGTGGACACTGTATCGGCTTTTCCAGGAGACCCCCTGGTTTGCCGGAGACGTAAACGGTTTTACTCCCCGAACGGCTGAACAGATACAGGCAATACAGAATAAGGAAGCCGAAAAGGGCAGGGAACAGGAAATCCGTCAGGAATTCATGGAACGGCTCAAGAAGAAGCAGATACAACTCCCGGAAGACGGGAAGTTCATGCAGGATATAGAGGCTTTGGCTCTGGGTAAATCGGATAAATCAAAGACGATGAAGGAGGCAGGCTTTAAGGAAACCCCCGAAAAGGCGCATAAACTGCTTCTGGACACTGCCTATTGGCCCATAACCCGGAATCCCCACCCGTCGCGGTACGGGCTTTCTGTTGTTTCTGCAGATGACTGTCTCGCAAGTCCCCCCGAGGAGGAGCGTCTCGACCTGACCGCTATGACCTCCTGGGCTGTCGATAACGAGTGGAGCAGCGATCCCGATGATGCAGTCTCCTTTGACGGCACATACTTGTGGGTGCATATAGCCGATCCTGCTTCTACAGTGCTCCCGGACTCTCCCATCGATACCGCCGCCCGTAATAGGGGCGCAACCCTCTACATCCCCGAAGGCGCAGCCCGTATGCTCGCCGAGGAGTCTCTGGAAGACTATGCTCTTGGCTTGACTCCGGTCTCTCGGGCGCTCTCATTCAGGATCCTCCTCGATGAGTCAGGGGCTGTCATAGACAGCGGCGTCTTTAAGACCCTCATCCGGGTGAACCGGGCAACCTATTCCCAGGCAGACGCTATGAAGGACGACCTTGCTCTTGCGCCGCTGTTTGCCATCGCCGACCGCAACTTTGAGCGCCGGGAGAAGGCAGGAGCGGTTTCCATCGAACTGCCGGAGGTGCACATCTCGGTGACCGCCGAAGAGGGGGAACCGCAGGTACGGATCGAAGGGGTAGAGCGGTTTCATTCCGCCGACATGGTACGGGAGATGATGCTCCTTGCCGGAGAGGCAGCGGCGCGGTTCGCCTTTAAGAATAATCTTCCCTTCCTGTATGTGAGCCAGGAACAGCCGGATATCCCTGCAACGCTTCCGGAAGGGCTTGCTGGTCAGTATCGCCTCCGCCGCTCGATGAAGAGCCGCAGGGTAGGGGTAACCCCTTCGGATCATGCCGGGCTTGGACTGGGAATGTATAGCCAGGTTACCAGTCCCCTCCGCCGTTACGGCGACCTTATCGCCCATCAGCAGCTGCGTCTCTTCCTTTCAGGAGAGAAGCCTCTCTCAAAAGATGTCATGCTTGAGCGGATATCCATGGGAGACGCCGCCGCCCAGGCCGCTGTAAAGGCAGAACGGGCAAGCAACCTCCACTGGACCCTGGTGTGGCTCACTCAGAACCCCGATTGGGTAGGAAAGTCTATTGTGGTGGAACAAAAAGATAGGCGGGTTACTGTTTTTATCCCTGAACTTGCCCGTGAAGCGCAGATGCAGATAGACTCAGAGGTAGAACTCAACGATACGGTCTATGTGAGGGCGGCAAATATCAATATTCCGGAACAAACAGTACTATTCACTGAGGCATGACCTGGTAGTTTGCCAGAAATGGCGGATCTGATCCAATCCAATAAAAAAGGCTGTTCGGTATATAACCGTACAGCCTTTCTTTTTCCCTTATGAGATACACTCACAGGGAAAGTTCTTGTCTTGTTCTTGCAGCAGAATTAGACGGCAGAAACCTCTTCGCAGAGATTCGCTTCAGTTTCCTTGTCGAAGAACTTTGCTTTTTCCATGTTGGGGATGAAATTTGCCACATCGCCGATCTGGAACTTGTTATCCGGAGCTGTCCGGGCAACGAGCTGCTGCGCTTTGGTAGACAGGAACAGGTGTGTTTCCGCTCCAAGGGGCTCAATGAGGGTGACCTTGGTCTGCATATTGTTCGATGCTACAGGCTTCTGGGTATATTCCATGTCCTCAGGACGGATTCCGAAGTATACTTCCTTGCCGACGTAAGCCATCAGTTTCTTTGCCTGCTCAGGGGTGGGGGTAAGCTCGAAAGAACCCTCATCCGCAATGAGCTGTCCGCCCTTTTCGATGAGCTTTACAGTCACGAAGTTCATGGGCGGAGAACCGATAAATCCTGCAACGAATTTATTGACCGGGTGGTTGTAGAGATACAGGGGGGAACCGATCTGCTGAACCTTTCCGTCTTTCATAACAACAATCTTGTCACCCATGGTCATAGCTTCTGTCTGGTCGTGGGTAACGTAGATCATGGTTGCCTTGAGGCGGTGGTGAAGATCGGAGATTTCCGCACGCATCTGTACACGGAGCTTGGCGTCCAGGTTTGAAAGGGGTTCGTCAAAGAGGAATACCTTGGGGTTACGAACGATTGCGCGTCCTACAGCAACACGCTGGCGCTGACCGCCGGAGAGAGCCTTGGGTTTACGGTCAAGGAGCTTCTCGATGTCGAGGATACGGGCTGCTTCGTTAACACGGCGCTCGATCTCTGCCTTGTCTGTCTTGCGGATCTTGAGACCGAAAGCCATGTTGTCGTATACGCTCATGTGAGGATACAGTGCGTAGTTCTGGAAAACCATCGCAATGTTACGATCCTTCGGGGGAACGTCGTTCATCAGCTCGCCGTCGATGTAGAGTTCACCTTCGGTGATATCTTCAAGACCTGCGATCATACGGAGGGTTGTCGATTTTCCGCATCCGGAAGGACCGACGAATACCACAAATTCCTGATCTTCGGCAATAATGTTCGCATTATCAACTGCGCGGACACTACCGTCATACACTTTGCCAATGCCGTTAAGCACTACTTTAGCCATTTTGGCCTCCTAAAAAGGATTATTTTATGGGTTCTATTTTATTCCATTTATACCTATTTGTCAAATTTTATTTTACGATTTTATCACTCATTTTTGTTCAGATTTTGTCGATTGACAAGATATGAGAATGTATATACTATATATATTGAGTAATTATCGGGGATGCACCGGCTTCGACTGAGGTGATTCGCGATCTTGAGTTGCAGGTGGAGTGCCGACCTCCTGATTCGGCAAAAACATTAACTGCCAAAAAAGAAGAAAACTTCGAAGAGCAGTACGCTCTCGCTGCGTAAGCAGTGAAGACCGGAACCCGGACTGTGCCGCCTTGAACGGTCCGGTGTTCTGACGCCAACCAGGGCTTGCCATACAGAGTGTCCGGTATCTGTATGGGACGTTAATCGGAATACGGGATCGACGCTTGCGGTGCTGACACCGGTCCCCGACAACTACCTCGCGCCGATAAACCTGTAGAGATTCCTGGTCCGCACTTTAGGACGGGGGTTCGACTCCCCCCATCTCCATGTATCCCGAATAAAAATTAAGTAAAAATAATTGTTGTCTATAATCACATTATGGTTTATAATACTTTTCGTAGTCATTATTAAAAAGCATATCAGAATGAAGTTGCAATACTACTATTACAGGGAGAGGTATGCTTAAGAAGTCTGCAAGATATTTTGCAAAAATGTTGTATACACTGTCGGGCACCTCTGTTATGAGTGCTGTTAGGAAGGGGCTTATTTACATGATGCCTCTTTTTGTGGTTGGTGCTTGTACGTCTTTTCTCCTCAACCTTCCGTTACCGATTTACCAAAATTTTATGAATACCTCTTTTGGCGGGCATTGGCAGGCCTTTCTGTCAATCGTTTACCAGGGAACGTTTCAAATTGTATCATTTGGTGCGCTGCTCTCCGTTACCTATTTTCTGGTAAAAGGGAAAAATGAAAAAAGAAGCGAAGAGGTCAATTTTGTTCCGGTACTGCTTGTTGCAATCTGCTGTTTTTTTATTATGCAGCATGTGGAAAATGACACCATTGGATTTGCTCTTTTTGGTCAGACAAATTTACTTCTTTCAATCATAATCGGTGTACTATCGGTAAATCTTTTTTTCTTTTTCTACGATCACAAGCTGTTTAAAGTAAAACTGTTTACCGCAGATTCGGATATTCTCTTTACCCAAACCATCTACATCCTTGAACCGGCGCTTTTGACCATCGTCAGCTTTTCTATTATCAGGGTGGTTTTGCATTTTTTTAATATCACAGATCTGAATGCTTTTATATACGAAAGCGTCCGTTCTTTTATTCCGCAAAAGGCAAATATCGGGGCTGCTCTTTTTTATATATTTCTGTTGCATTTTTTCTGGTACCTGGGAGTTCATGGAAGCGCCGCTACGATTCAGATTTTGCTGGCTCTCTGGCTTCCTCCTATGCGGGAGAATACAGCGGCTTTAGGCAGCGGAGAGATTCCTTCTAATATATTAAGTCTCGTTTTTTTTGATAATTTTGTTACTCTGGGAGGCAGCGGCGCCGTATTGTGTTTGATTCTTGCTCTATTGATCAGGGCAAAAAAGACCAATACCCATAAATTAGCCCGATTTTCACTGCCTCTTGTGTTATTCAACATCAATGAATCGGTCATTTACGGGCTTCCTATTGTGCTTAATCCTGTCTATATCGTTCCTTTTTTGTTTGTCCCTATCGTCCTGACCCTTATTTCCTATGCGGCAATGACGCTGCACCTCGTTCCGGTTGCGGCAGTGAGGGTTCCCTGGACGACGCCCATTATTATCAGCGGTTTTCAAACTACGGGCAGTATAAGCGGCTCGATCCTGCAAATCTTTAATTTAGTTGTCGGAACCTGCCTGTATCTGCCTTTTGTACATATTGCGGAGAAAATAAAGGAAAAAGCCCATCTGAAAGTATTCGACAGCTTAAATGACTGTGT
Source organism: Spirochaetaceae bacterium (assembly GCA_031285525.1). Next base: position 5,051 of record JAITWB010000267.1, on the reverse strand, counting down.
CATAAAAATGGAAATACAACCGTCCCATTACTTGTTAAATCGGCAGGATGATATCGGCTATTTGGCAAGAACCCTTGCGTATGATTTAAGAGAAAATCTTGAACATGCTTCAGACGATCTCTTTATGGTATATCAACCTCAGATAGATGACAAGAAAAACCTCTACGGTTGTGAAGCGCTGCTCAGATGGCGGCATGAAAAATTCGGACTTATTCCGCCTCCTACGGTTATCGCTATTGCAGAAGAAGCGGGACTGCACAATAAGCTGAATGAATGGATTTTTACCACCGTACTGGAAGCGCAAGTTAAATTGCAGTCCTCTGGACATGATCAATTTGTTATGTCCATCAATATTTCGCCTTTACAATTGCATAATGCAAACATTGTAGAAATTTTACGCACATCGGTTAAGAAAAACCATCTGAATCCCAATCTCATTGAAGTAGAAGTAACGGAAAATGTTGCATTGAATGACTCCCGTGAAACCAGAACTGCTTTGAAGGCTTTTAAGGACATTGGTGTGCGTCTTGCTATCGATGATTTTGGAATGGGGCATACATCCATCCAATATATCCGTTCTTTCCAATTTAATACGGTAAAACTCGACGGTTCCCTGGTTTCCGATATTCTATCCAATGAAAGCAGCAAAGATATTGTACGCGCCCTTGTTTCTTTGGCTGCCAATCAAGATATGCATGTTATTGCAGAATATGTGGAGAGCGAGGAACAAAAAGAGCTGCTCAAAGAGTTGGGCTGTCAAATTTACCAAGGCTATCTCTATTCTCAGCCTCTGCTGACAGATACTCTTGAGCAGTTTATCGTAGAACAGAAAGACGGTGTACACTCATTGTGACCCGCTTTGCAGCACTCCTTGAAAAATATGCTTGTGCTTTGATTGTTTTCTGGTATACTTAAGGCTTGGAGGATCTTCTATGAAGAGAATGATTTCTATTTCGGCGGTGCTGCTCATGGTTGCACTGGCTGTATCCTGCGCAAGCACAAAAGAAGCTACCCAGGAAGACATGAATGAGGCATTTGATAAGGTGTATGACAAGTACCGGTCAAGTCTTATCCTCGACGGCGCTGCAACCCATACGGTTGTATCGGGGGATACCCTTTCCAAGATTGCCCAGACTTACTACGGGGCGGAGAAGGGCTACCATTTCCCGGTTATAATGCTCGCTTCCAGCGAGATTGTTTTGGATCCAGACATGATTAGACCGGGTATGGAACTTACGGTTCCTGATCTGCAGAAAAATCTGGATGATCCCCTTTCCCGTTCCAACATAAAGGCGTATTTCAAGGATGTCGCCAAGGTCTATGAAATGAAGGGTAACGCAACCGTTCAGACCAGGTTGGTCGAAATTTCCCAGTCACTGTAATCTCAAACTACCTGCAAAGGCATGTGCTTTTGCAGGTACTGTGTCTACTGTTTAACCGACAACAGCGCTTCCGCTGTATAGCGCATCAGCCGATCTATATCGGCTCTTTTAGTATGATAGCCGTCGCTTCGGGCTGTGGTGTCCAAACGAAGTACTACGGTGCCGTATTCGGTTCCCTCTTCAATAGAACTTCCCGCTTCTGTCACAAATCCGTTGTACCGTATCTGCTTTAATGTTCTCCAGGCGCTTCCCTTTCCATGGGTTATAAAAACCACGTACATATAAGGAACATTGCCGTTGGGACCCTTGTTGTGGGTTAACTGAAACTGCGCCCCCATCAGATCCTGGGGCTTTGGTGAGGGTTCAATCATCACTTTGAGATCTGTCGGGAAGTCCTTGCCCTCGCTGTCTTTTTCGAGATAGAAGCTGGGAACCAGTTTTACCCCTGCCGACCATTGGTATGAGATGATGTCACCGAATTCCCTGAGTGCCTTGGTGATCCCCGGGGGATACCATTTCTGTACCCGCATAAACCAGAGACCCGGGGCGAATATGAGATAGAGGTCGGCGATCATAAACGCAAGAGTTCTGTTTCCGCCCAGAAGTGAGAGAAATCCTGTTACCGCTGCAATAACGCTCAAGAGTGTTATTCCTGTCTTTCCATACCCGATAGGGATAGAGGTTTTTCTGAGCCGCTGCATATGATCCCGTAAGCGGTCGAGTTCGGTCATGGTGACTTGTTTCCACTCGCTTTTTGGGGTGTCTGTCGCTTTGGCGCCGGCAGTCTGAACTCTGTCAGTATCGGGCTTGTTCGTATAGTTCCGGGCGGCGAGAAAAAAGAGGGGGATTGAGAGCAGCAGAACTCCCGCCCAACAGATAATGACAGGGATGCCTGTTGCCCCCGCCCGGAGCAATACCAGGTGGAGCATCGCCGCGGCGAGGTAGAACATTCCCGCAAGGAGAAAACGGGCTTTTACGGATAGTTTTGTGTGCTTGAATTGGGGTTTCATCTATGAGCCTCCAAAAGTGATTCACCGCAGGCACTCCAGTAGAGCGGACAGGCTCCCTGACAGGCGGTGAAGGAAGAGCAGGTTTTGCATTGTGCCGGGGCAAACTCTTTATGCTTGAAAAAACGGGCCCGTTCAGAGAACCAGATGTCACCGAAGGGTTTTTCCAGCAAGTTTCCGACCGGTTCGTCCCAGGAAGAGCAGGGGAGTATGTCGCCGTTGGGTGCGACCGATAACAGTCCGTCCACGGCGGCGCAGCTCTTGTTTCCCAGTCCCTTAGCGATGGAGTTGTAGTAGCACATCGGTACGGGACTGTACCAGTAAAACACGGCGTTTACTGCCGCTGCCGCAGAACGGACCTCTTCCACCACCTCTCCGATCTCATCGTAGCCGATAAACAATTCCTCCCTGACGCTCTCCGGAGCCCCTTCGGCGGCAGGGATATACATATTCATGGCAAACCGGTGAACTCCCAGCTCTGCGAGAAATGCCGGTATCAGGTGCACTGTATCGCAGTTCGCCTTATTGATAGTGGTATTGGTTTGAACAGAGATGCCTGCGCCGATGAGCGCCTGTATCCCGTCGATGGTTTCCCGGAATGCTCCCTTCCGCCCGATAAGCATATCGTGGAGGGCTTCGTCGGAGGCTTCCACGCTTATCTGCGCCGTCCGCAAGCCCGCTTTGTAGAGGGACACGGCTCGTTCCGGGCTTGCCAGAGTTCCGTTGGAGATGAGGTTTATCTCAAGCCCGGACTTGACGGCATATTCGATAAGTTCTTCCAGATCTCCCCTGAGTAAGGGTTCCCCTCCGGTAAAGCTGAAGAAGGGGATCTTTGCATCCTTTCGGAATATGTCGATTATCCGCTTGAGTTTTTCTGTCGGAAGATCGGCTGTACCCATACGGTTTGCGATACCGGAGCCTCCTCTCGCATCGCTTTCCGTTCCGGCGGAACAGCCTGCGTAGCAAAAGCGGCAGCTGTTGTTGCAGCGGTAGGTTACGGCTATTTCCCCGAGGATGGGCAGTTTCGTAAAATCGAAATCGAAGGGAACCCGCTCAAGGGCGGCATCGGCTCTGCCGTCACCCTGGTATAACCCTGAGAGGATTTTGAAAAACAGATCTATCTGGGCTATCCGTTCGGGGGATACCTTTTGTGTCTTTGCCGGGTTCTCCTGCAAAGCCCCGAAGGAACCGCCGTTTTTGAGGAACCTGATACAGTCCGCCCCGGTGGAGTTGAGCCGATACACCCTGTTGGGAGGCAGGATCAGCACTCCATCCTCTTCCCGTGAGAATATATAGTTTCCCGCCTGAGCCCAGAATGCATCGATCCATGAGAGGTCGAGGTTTTGAGTTCCCGGGGAACTTACAGTTCTCGCGGCATTGCCCTGTAACCCGCTCATCTGGCGCCGCCGGAGACACAGGCCGAATGGCAGGCTGAGTGACATGCCGAGTGGCACGCTGAATGACAAGCCTGGTGACATGCGGAGTGGCAGGCGTTGTGGCACGCCGAATAGCAGGCGTTTACCGTGCCTGCTGCAGGGCTGAAACAGCCGGAGTAGCAGGAGGCGGAAGCCATAAAGGTCTGGAAGGTGCAGCCAAGCTCTTGGGGAAGCTGCACCTGATAGGGGGTTTGATGATGGGTGTGGCGGTGATAGCCCCACCAGTAGGCGCCGTAGCGGTACTGCCAGTAACCGGGGATGAACACCGGAGTTCCCGGCTTTTGTACTCGGCGGGCTTCCTCTTCGAGCCGTTCGTACTCCCGTTGTTCCTCATCCGCCTTCTTGCGGTAATGCGCCAAAGTCGCTTCGATATCGCAGTCCCAGACTTTTTCCTGGAGTAATTGTATCCGTTTCTTGAAAAAATCCGCCAGCAGCCCCCCGAGGAGGTTCCCTTCGGTGTCGAAACAGGCGAGGAATTCCTCGGCGATCTCATCGTCAGAAGGGGCGGAACTCAGAATCCGTATCTTCAGCGGGTCTTGCTCCAACACTTCGATGATCGCCTGTGCGGAGAGGGTATCGAGTATGATCGATACAATTGCCGAAAGTTCAAGGTTCATCAAAAGGGCAACTTCCACGGGGTGCAGATCCTCCGCTACTTTCCCCGGAACCTGATAGGTTCCCGCATATATTCCCGGCGCTTCCCAGTTGTCCCCTGCCCAGCCGATCTCCTCAAAGGGCGCCGTCGCCTTCGCAAAGCCCCGGTATTTACGGTAATACAGAAGGAGACTCAAAGCCCCTGCTGCGGCTATCAGCGCTGCCATGCATATCCAGACGAGGTTTTGCCTGCTGCGTATCTCTTCGGCACTCAGCGCAGTTTGCGTCCTGCTTGTCTGTGTCCCGTTACGTGATGATCCTTGCGAAGCTCCTTCGGCGGCATTTGCCGCTGCAATGGCCTCCGCAGGGATACCAAGCCCGGAGGAAACGTCAGCGTTTGCCGTATTCAAATAGAACTGTATCTGCTGGGTCTGCCGTGGAGAAAGATTTTCCTGATAGAACCGAAGCGTTACGTAGCTATTCCCGTCATCTCCCTCGGTAGCGTACCAGTCTATCCTGTTTTCGCTGTTCACATTCCGTTCCGTAAGGAGCCCCAAAGCGGTGATAAAAGGGGAAACTCCGGAACCGGATATGGCGCCATTAGCGGCAGTGAGGTCGGTACCCTGGGGGAT
>JAITWB010000265.1 GCA_031285525.1 Spirochaetaceae bacterium | reverse complement strand
CTTGCTGGAGATCAACTCGGTTATGGAGAACATAGCCAGTCAGACAAACCTCTTATCGATGAACGCCGCTATCGAAGCAGCCCATGCGGGAGATGCGGGAAAGGGCTTTGCGGTTGTTGCCGATGAGATCCGCAAACTGGCGGAAGATTCAGGGGAGCAGTCCAAGACCATCAGTACGGTACTCAAGAAGATAAAGACCTCCATCGATAAGATTACCCAATCCACGGATAATGTGCTTACCCGTTTTGAAGCCATCGACAGCGGCGTCAGGACCGTGTCGGAGCAGGAAGAGAATATCCGCAATGCCATGGAGGAGCAGGGACAGGGACGCCAGTTAATTCTTGCCTCGGTGGGAGAACTGAACGAGACCACTCAGTCCGTAAAGAACGACTCTACAGAAATGCTTGAAGGCTCCTCGGAAATCTTCACTGATTGTCTCAACCTCGAAAAGGTAACCCAGGAGATAACCAACGGCATGAACGAGATGGCTCTGGGCGCGAATGAGATGAACAGAGCGGTAAATAGTGTGAATGAACTAACCGGCAAGACCCGGGAAAACATCGACATGCTGATCCGGGAAGTGGCAAAGTTTAAGGTAGAGTAAGGTAAAAGAGAAATGAGGAGGGAGAAAAGAAGAATGTTGCGACATCTCGGAAGTCCTTCCTCCCTTTTCTCATTTCTATCTTCTCATTTCTCTTTTGTTTCATTTCTACCTTCTCTTTCCTCATTGTTTTAAAACCTCAGCCGTAGTTTCATCGTAAAACTGCCGTAGCTTCCGGTTTGTTCAGGTCCCAGCTCTCCGGTTTTGCCGTTTTCGGTAAACAAATCCCGGTCTAACTGTACCTGTCCGACAGCACTCAGGGTAAGCCCCTGAAAGAGGTCGTGTTCCAGAGACAGGGAGGGAACAAAGGAAACCGTCTCAAACTCCGCAATGCAGGAGAGGCTCAGGGCGGTATAGTCGGAGAAGCGGTAGGTCGCCATTCCGTAGAGGTAATGGTTGTTTTTGAAGCCGTTCGCCGTTGCTGTATCCGATTCGGAGCCGCAATAGAGGTATTCTGCAAGGATGTATACGTTTCCGTCCAAAAAGGAGTAGTCAAAACCTGCGCTTGCTGCAAGACCTTCAAGGCCTGTACGCTTCTCATGGTTGTAGGTATACAGAATATCCGCCGCAAGACCCAGTTCCAGGTCGGCTTTGAGGGAAAGACCTCCCCGATGAATGCCGTACTCCGAGCTGCTAGCAGCTCCGTTGCCGGCAGTTCCACTGCTAATAGCTCCGCCGTCCTGAGGGGTTTCATAGGAGTAGAGGAGCTGTCCGCTCAGTCTGTCCAGGTGCATCTCTCCAGAAGTTCCGAAGAGAAAGCCCGAACCGTCTGCGGCAAAGGGATTTTTTGGAGTCACTGCAAAGACTGAAACCTTTGCCGTATCCGAGGGATAGATAAACAGCGAAGACCCCAGCACTCCCCGGGGACGCGCATCGGGGAGGAGCGGATTCCGGGGATTGAGAAAGTCCGAAGGACCCCAAGCCTGTCCGTAGCCGAAGGCGAGGCGCATGAGCCCTGTGTCGATATCGAACCAGTCGCTGTTCACCCGAAAGTAGAGACGCTCCAGCTCAATTGCGGCGGTGAAGTTCTCACCTCCAACAAAGCCGCTAGGAAGGAGTCCCATTCCGCCTAAAACAGCGGCAGTGTTCGCAAGGGCAGCCATCTGCGCAGGAAACCCTGCGGCGGCGTGGAGGTTGAAGGCTCCGTAGAAGACAGCCCGCTCTCCGATGTTCCAGTTGAGCCTGATATTGGCGTATTCCTCAAATCCGTAGCGGAATGCCGCTTCCGATGCCGCAGGGGATCCTGCCTCCCCCGAGACCGGAGCCCCTGGGGCAGTCTTTGCTGCGGCGAGGGTCAGTTTTGTTTCGGAGAGACCGCTCACTTTGGGGGCGGCGGCAAAGGAGCCGGATGCGAGAATACACACACACAATCCGTATGCCAAGAGCCGTTTATATGTCATCTTTCGAGGTTCCTCATGCTGAATACCGAATCGGCGATGGTGATATCCAGTTCCACATTCTTCAATATGAAGGTGGTTTTGCTCCCCTTGCGGAGGAGGTCCCGCATTTCAGACTCCACCGGATACCGGCGGCCTCCGATTATCTCGGAGCGGATGAGGTTATACTCCTTGAGTTTCGCCCCGGAAAGGGCATAGAGCTCATAGTGGAGGAGGTCGTTGTTCTCAATATCAACAATGAGTTTCTGTTTAGGATAACTCTCAGTCTTGGTCTTTGCCGTTAGGTCTAGTATCCAGGCTTCCCTGCCGTTCCAGGTTTCGGTTCCAATGAGCGTAGGAGTGTACCGGTCGGTAAGGGTGGCGTTATTCACCGTGTCTTCGTAGGAGAGGTCGGAACCCATCATCGACTCTTTGAGCATGTGACCGGAGATGAGCATCACCTCTTCGTTGTCCGGTGAGTAGACATAGAGCCGTCCGCTCCGTTTGAGGTATTTCGTTCCCTGATCTTCGGGGTTGGTAAACTCGATAAAGCTGTCCGAGTTTTCCCGGCCCCAGGCGTTCATGCTTTTTACGTACCGGCGATTCTGGTACTCGATGATCATTTCCCCTTCATACTTGACTGATGTATGCACCTCGTTGTCATCCACCCGCTTGAGGATCTCTGCCGCGGATGTATCCGCCGCAGTCAGCGGCTTTGCTGCTGCTGGGTTTGCTGCCCAGAGGGGGATTACCGCTGCTGCACACAGCATTGCGCACATAATAGATACTAAAAACCGTTTCATCCTATTCATCTTTTCACCTCTTTCAATTTGATCGTTTGAGAAGCAAACGCTTCTTTACATTAATGGCCCGAAGAGCCGCAATATATCCTGAATAATCCTGCCTGCGAGGGTACTCTTGCAGTCAGCCTCTGTCATCTGTTGGCAGCTCTCAAGGGTATGCAGAAAATCGTCTTTTATGTCTGCTGCCGCCGCCGTTCCGTGCATCCACACGCCGCATTCGAAGTGCAGATACAGGCTCCTGAAGTCGAGATTCGTCGTTCCCACAGTGGCCACCATATCGTCAGACACAAAGGTCTTGGAATGGATAAAACCGAGGGAATACTCGTACACCTTTACCCCTGCGCGGATGAGGTCACGGTAGTAGGAGCGGGTTGCGATATGGACGAGCCGCTTGTCCCATTTATGGGGGGTCACGATCCGTACATCCACACCGCTCTTTGCGGCAAGCCGCAGCGCCGAAAACATGCTGTTATCCACCACCAGGTAGGGGGTGTTGATATACACATAGTGTTTCGCCGTATTGATGATCTGAAGGTACACATGCTCCCCCACATTGTCCTTGTCCATGGGGCTGTCTGCGTAGGGCTGAACCAGTCCGCATGACGGCGTGGAGCAGGCCTCCTCCTTCCAGGGGTAATAGCTTTCATAGTTTTCAGGCTGCGAAGGGCTCTGCTTCTTTGGAGAGTCTTCCTTGGAAGTTACTTCCCACATTTCAAGAAACATGAGGGTGAAGCTCCAGGCGGCTTCCCCTTCGATCATCACCGCCGCATCCTTCCAGTGGCCGTACTTCTCATAGGTGTTGATGTACTCATCTCCCAGATTGATGCCTCCGGTGAAGGCGACCTTGCCGTCGATCACCGCAATTTTCCGGTGATCCCGGTTGTTCTGTTTCGTCATGAGAAAGGGGCTGATGGGGTTAAAGGCCCTACATTCAATCCCCAGAGACTGGAGTCTTCGGGAAAACTCCGGGGTAAGGGAAAAGAAACAGCCCACGTCATCGTAGAGTACCCTTACCAGCACACCCTGTTTTGCCTTACGTACCAGGATCTCTTCCAGAGTATTCCACATAATACCTTCCCGAATAATAAAGTACTCAAGGAAGATATACTGCTCCGCCTTTTCCAGTTCCCTTACCAGGTATTCGAATTTCCGCTCCCCTGGCGTGAGATAGGTTGTTTCGGTGTTCCGGTATACGGGAAAGCCCTCATACTGCTGGAGATACCGTATCTGGGGAATATATGCAGGAGCCTCCGCCGACGCTTCCTTAAAACGGTCGCCGGGAAGGAGGAAAAGCTCCCTGTTCCGATCCTTAATCGCCTTTAATTGCTTCGCCAGCCTTCTCGCAGAGGTCTGGGCGGAGAAAAATAGGTAGAAGAGTCCGCCGAATACGGGAAAGAGCAGGATCAGATAGACCCAAGTGAGCTTATAGGCGTCCTTTCCCCGCCTGTTGGCAGCATAGAGCGCGGTGAGTGCGCTCAAGCTGGTGAGCGCCCAGGATATCCATTCGGAAATCCTGGTGGTACTGATGATAAAATAGATAAGGAAGAAGAGCTGAAAAACTATCAGCAATGCGATCAATAGTTTTGTTCCCCAGATGAAATGTCCTTTTCGCTTTTTCATACCCTTCCTATACCTTTTTCCGTCCAACCGGAAGCGGAACTTGTTCCGCCCCTCCCCTATCTCCTTCTGTAATCTACTGCCGCAGGCAGTAGCCTACCGCCTGAGAGCTTCTACCGGCTCTATAAAGGCGCTCTTCAATGAGGGTATCAGAGTACAGAGGGAAGAAACCACAACCCCGAAGATGAAGCCCTCTGCAACCGTGAGGGGTGAGAAGTCGAGGAAGATGGTTCCTGCCGTGGGGAAATCCTTCATCCCGCCGCCGGTAAAGGTGTCCATGGATATAGGAAAGAGGGAGCCTATTCCGGTGATGACGCCCCCCAGAATACAGCCGATGAGAGAACCGATGACGCTTAAGAATACGGCTTCGAAGAAAAACACCGCCACGATCTCCGCTCTGGTCATACCCAGGGAGCCCATCATCCCTATTTCCTTTATCCGCTCGTGGATGATCATCAGCACCGTGTTAATGATGAGAAAACTCGCCACGATTTGGAACACCAGATACATGATAATATATACCCCCGACGTAGACTGCATCAGGGCGACCCAGTAACTATCCCGCCATTCCCGGACAACGTTGTCGGTTCCTAAGAGTTTCTGAACCCGGTCAGCAATGACTCCGCTCTCTTCTACCTTATCGGCATAAATGAACAGCTGCTGGGTTCCGCCATTCATGACCAATAACTGCTGGAGCCTGTCAAAGGGAACGAGAATCGTCTCCTCGTCGAATTTCCGGTAATCGAATTCGAAAAACCCGGTGATGACTGGACTCCAGTACTTATCGGAAAACTGCGCCGACACCGTTTTGAGGGGAATCCTATCGCCGATGGAAAGCCCCGCCTTTTCCGCCAGATAGATGCCCACGGCGCACTCGTTGGCCCCCGGTTCGGGATACCGCCCTGATACCAAACCGTCGGTTTTGTCGGCGATATTAAAGTCGTTAATCTCTAACTCTCGGTTAATATCTATGCCCCAGAGTTGTGCATGTTTCACCACGCTGTCCGAGAGGGTGGCATAGGCGGTGATACGGGGCAATGCAGCCCGCACACCAGGAAGGGCTTCGATCTCTGCAATCAGTTCCCTTGCATCCCTGCCGTTAGCTGCAGGATATTGGACGGGAAAATACTCTTTCTCCTGTTCAAACTCTGCGGAGACCACATTCACATGTCCTGTATCGAATATCCGCACCACCGTTTCAAGACCGTTCATCAGGCCC
>JAITWB010000231.1 GCA_031285525.1 Spirochaetaceae bacterium | reverse complement strand
GTTACTGTTTTCATGGCGAAGGTCTCCTGATTAGTTGGTTTAGTCACCTATAATCTTATCAGATTCCTTCGCTTTTTTATACCTCTTCATGTCTTTTTAGGAGTTTTGCAACAGGCTCTCCTATCTTCTTTATTCTTGATAGCACCATCATTATTCAAATCACCAAATTAACTGTTTCTGACTATTTTTCCCGAGCCTTAACGGGACTTTTTTCTGTTCTATCGCTGTTGATAACCCTTTCACACCCCCATTATACCACATTTTTAACTCTTATCTACCATTTCTACACCCAAACCGTCTCATACAACCCAACTTCACCCCCAGCCCCTCCTGCACTCACTTGTTTTGTCATGAGTAAAAATTCCCCGTTTGCAGGAAAAATGCAAAAAAATGAGAATTTTTTTGAAAAAAGACACTTTTTTTTCTAAATTTCACTGAAAACGGCGATCTATCCCCGAATAGATATAGAGAAGTTCGTTTCATAACTGGATCGAATTGCAAATATACAATACACTCTCTAAAGAGCGTAAAACTCTTTAGAGAACTAAAGGAGTGCACAATGCTGTTGTTTAAAAGGAACGTAAAAGAGGGCGCAAACGATATCGGCAGAAGACCGGTAAAAAGAAGACGCTGGGAAGAGATCGAGGAAGGATTTGTCCGGCTTGAGAAAAGCATGGAAGAGATTCATCAGCTTCACAGGCAGACAGAAAAGTCTCTCGATGAGGTTCATCAGGCACATAAACTGACTGAACAGGCTCACCGGGAAACCGAGGAGGCCCTTAAACAAAGTTTCAAAGAACTCAATAAAACCGTAGGCGGTTTAAGCAATACCATGGGTTCTCTGGTGGAATCCATCATGACCGCCGCATTGCCCGGCAAATTCAAACAATTCGGGTTTACCTTTGATGGTATCATTACCTGTAAATGGCGTAATGGAGGGGGAAGTATCTTAACAGAAATCGATGGTCTTTTGGAAAATAAAACACAGGCAATGGCGGTGGAGGTAAAAACAACCATGCACCGCTCAGACGTGGATGATCACCTCAAACGGATGGAACGGATACGTACATACGCTGATGCGCGCAATGACAAAAGGGATTTTTTCGGCGCCATGGCAGGGGCGATAATCCACAAAGACATCAAAGAATATGCCTTATCCGCAGGCTTCTTCGTCATCGAACCCTCAGGAGAAGACGTGATAGTGACAAAGCCCACGGTTGAACCTAAACGCTGGTAGGGGAAAAAAAGAAAAATGAGAAAGTAGAAATGAGAAAAGAAGGAGTTCCAAGTTCGAGACATCGGAAAAGGTCCTTTTTCTTCCTTTTCTCCTTCCTCCCTTCTCATTTCTAATTTCTCTTTTCTCCCTAATCTTTGCTCCCTGTCCCCGGTATCCTAACCCTAAACACCGCCCCGCCGCCCACAGCGCTCTTCACCTCAACGCTGCCGCCGTGGAGCAACGCAATATGACGCACGATGGAAAGTCCCAGCCCCGTGCCTCCCGCTTCCCGGCTGCGGGAACGGTCTACCCGGTAGAAACGTTCGAATATCCGCTCCAAATGTTCTGATGGGATTCCAGGACCCTGGTCGGCAACTTCGATGATGACTTCACTCTCCGTCTTTTCTGCACGGAGCTCTATCGCCGTATCCGCTGGGGAATATTTGACAGCGTTATCCAGAAGGTTAAAGATACCCTGAATAAGAAAAGACGAGTTCACCGTAACAATCAGATCTTCAGGGCAGGAGATGGAAAGGGCAATGCCTTTTTTGGACGCAGCGCACTGTACGATCCCAGCGGCTTCTGAGAGCAGGTCCAGTAACGGAACAGCTTCCATCACCAGTGCAGGGCTCTCGCCGGATTCAAGGTTCATAAGCAGCAAGAGATCCGCTGTAAGGTCTTCCATGCGCCGGGCATTCCGGCTGATGATCTCCAGAAAACGGCGGGTCTGATCGAGATCCGAAAAATCGGTTTCCAACAGATTCTCTGAAAAACCCTTTACCAGCTGAATAGGAGTCCTCAGTTCATGGGACACATTGGCAACGAAATCTTTACGCACCCGCTCAAGCCGCCGTATCCGGGTAACATCGGAGAGCACCATCACCAAACCCTGTCCCGGCAGGGGCGCGGCAAAAACCTGAAAGTACTTGGTTCCGCCGTTTTGATGAAGGGTCAACTCAGACTCAGAAACCGTAGAGACTTCAGACTCCCCCACCCTTTCCAAAAGGCTTTGGGAGTCCAAAACCTTTTGAGCTCCCAAAACCCTTTGGGCATACTCCTCCAGTGCGGAAGATCGGGTCGCCTCCAACAGGGACGGAGCATTATGAACAGCTTGAGCTGATCCAAAGTCTTGAGACGTTTTAGCATCTGTGATATCGAAGAGCCGGCAGGCGGCAGGATTGGCCAACTGAATCCTGAGCTTTGCATCGATAGCGAATACCGCCTCGGTCATATTGTTGAGAATCGCCTCAAGACGCAAGCCTTGAGCTTCCGCCTTTTCGATACGCCTGCGGAGTTCTGCGGTCATGGAACGCAGAGCAGAATCCAGCTCATGCAATTCCCGGATATCCGAAACCGCAGGATAGGGGAGTTTCTCCGGATCGGGACTATCCGTACTTGCAGTACTGGCAACTGCGGCGATAGCTGCGAGACGGGATATGGGAGAGGCAAGATTCCGGGAAAACACATAGACCAGCCATGCGGCGGCGGCAGCCAGAGAGAGGGCGATCAACAGGAAGGGCAGCGCCCCCGGTATGATCCGAACCCAAAAGGAAGGAACAAAAAGGGAGAGACGGAAGACTCCGGTGATCTCCCCTTCGGGTGAATATATCGGCAAAGCGGTGTAGAGCTGCCGCTCCCCGTAACTGCGTGAAGTCCGCCTGACCGTGAGAGGCTCCCCGGAGAGGGCTGCTGCCACCTCGGGACGGTAGAGATGGTTTTCAAGACCTGCGCCATCCGCCTGAGTCTGCCGGGAATCGGAGATAACCCTTCCGTCAAGCGCAATGAGTGTAAGCCGATAAGAAGTATCGCCCAGCAGTTCAGCCCAGGGCACCTGATCGATTCCGCC
>JAITWB010000113.1 GCA_031285525.1 Spirochaetaceae bacterium | reverse complement strand
TTACCTTTATGCATGAGGAGTTTCACAAGACGACTTACAGCCGGTTTGGAGTATACAGTTTCAATAATACTTATATGTTTCAGGATGTGTTCGGCGGCGGTTTGGTAGATATGGCAGATGCTGATCTGCAGAGTTTTAAAACAATGAGCCTTCCCGACTTTGTTCGTCAGCATAGTGCAGGTTTTGAGGGGGAAAATCTCCTGATAGACACTATGCAAAGGAATCGTTTTTTCTACGGTAAGGAAAGACCTTTTTTTACTGAACTGGCTTTTGTACCGCTCTATTGGATCGATCTTATTGCGCTGCATTCCTATATGACAAATCCCGATGATCCACAGGGTAATGGCACAGATTCTCCCTCTTGGGTCTATAATCTCTTTAGGCCGAATGAGCCGCATATGATGACATATATGAATGATTCGGGCATAGAAGCGTACCGCAATCCTATAGTAGGGGATTTTACTGCTCAGGAACGGGAATACTTCGACAAAGTGGGCTATTGGCAGTTTATCAGCTATGTATCTCCCATGATGTTGGGTTTTACCAGTCTTCCTTTAGGCGATACCGATCTGCGGTGGAACTTTTCTTTCAGGCATTTTCTTACTTCCTTCGGAACAGATATCAATTTCAAGGTGTTATTGAATATCGATAAATATAATGTCATTGCGGCGTATCATCATTACCGGAATTATGGGCATACCTTTCCGGCTGTAGAGGTGCAGTTGATCGATTTTCCGGTACAAATCGGTGGTTTCAAGATGTATCTGTCACCCAGAGCGATGATTGGAGTTCAGCCGAAGGAGCAGGACTTTTTTACATCTGAAGCGGCGTTTTTCGGGTTAATCGGTACTCGTGTAGATTTCGAGGTAACCAAACATTTCCTGCCATACTTTGAAGTTACGGCAAAGACCGGCGGCTGGGTTGCAGGGAATGAGTTTTTGGAAGGGAAGGTGAAGGTTATTGCAGGGGTTTCCGCCAGGTTTTACTGATAGTACAATCCTCCCTCTTCTAGCAAGGCTTGACATTATATGACATTCAATGCAAAATATTCAGTATAAATAAGCTATAACAGGAGACTGCTTTGGAAGATGATATACTGACTATAGAAGAGGTTGCCAAATATCTCCGGGTGTCCGAGCGGACTGTGTACGATTGGGCGCAGAAGGGGGAGATCCCTGCGGGTAAGATCGGGACCGTGTGGCGGTTTAAGAAGTCGGAAATAGAAAAATGGGTCAATGATAGGCTTAGTTCGGGCAGTAAGACGACGGCTCAGAGCGTTCCTGTGCAGGTTAAGAATATTCTTTCTCCAGACAGGATTATCTTTTTGAATCATTCTACCAAGCGGGATACGCTGTTGGCGCTGGCTGAGAACTTGAGTACTGCGCCGCAGGTTAAGAATAGTCAGGAGCTTTCCGTGGAGATTCTGAAACGGGAGGATTTGATGTCTACGGCTATCGGCCGGGGAATCGCTATCCCTCACGTGCGGCTTTCTTCGGTTACGGATTTGGTTATGTCTGTGGGCATTAGCCGGGTGGATATTATCGATTTTCAGACTATCGACGACGCTCCGGTGCGGCTGTTGTTTATGATCGCTGCGGCGTATAATCAGCACACCTATTATCTGCAAACCCTGTCCTATTTCAGTTCAAAGCTGAAGAGTCCTGAGCTCAAGGAGGCGCTGCTGTCTGTGCAGAGTCCTCTGGATGCGTATAATCTGCTTATTGCGGAAAAGTAACAGCGAACCATTTACCGGGATCCGCCATGTCTTGGGCGACTTGTCCAGGCGGTACCGGTGCGGTGGTTTCTCCTATTAAATATCCCTCTCTTCCCGTTCCGGTAATCGTTCCAGATATATCTGTCTCCATTCTCGCTCCTGCCCCTTCGATAGCGAAGCCGGCGAGGGCGTGGCTGTATTCGGGGGATATGAAGAGGGTGGTGTTCAGGTTCATTTGGTTGAGGAGGATACCCAAGAGTAGGGCTCTGCTGTCACAGTCGCCGTTTCCGTCGGTTAATACGTCCGGTACGGCGATGAAGTCGCTTCCTTCGAGGGTACGGGTGTAGGTAAAGCCTTGAGTCCACTGCAAGAGGGCTGCAGTGAGTTCTTCGTTGGTGGTGACGGGGTTTTCTCCGTACCAGAGGGTGTTGAATATGGTGAACGCTGCCCGTTGGAGCCGTTTGTAGGCGTCCCGGTGGATGGCGCGGTAGTAGCGCTGCCAGGCTTCACGCCATTTGTTTGAGCCGAGGTAGAGCTTGAGTACTTCAAATTCCCGATCTACGACAAACTGGTTCGCTTCTCCGTCCTCGGCGTCGAGGGTGACGGTGAGTTTTTTGCCGCCGATAGTTATGGGATAGTCTTTGTCTCCTGCGGGGGGCCAGACGAAGGCTGTCATGGGGCCTGTTTCGAAGCGGGAGCCCCGGTCGGTGAGTACTCCGTCCAGGGTGGAGATGATGAGGTTTTCGTATTCCGCTGTGTGGGCTGCGGTTGTGTAGGCGATGAGTACCAGTGTGCCTTGTCTGTTGGGGAGGGAGAGGGCTTCCATCCAGCCTTGGTAGTTTTGTTGAGCTGAAAGCTCGGCGTCAGGGGCGGGGAAGGTGAGCTGTCCTACGGCGGCGTCCTGTTCTCTCCAGAGCAGTTTTCCGATTCGGATTTCGGCCTTGAGCTGTTTGCCTACATCTTCAAGGGCCTTTTGGGGGGATTCGTACCGTGAGGCGGGGTATACTGATACGATGAGTTGTACCGGGGCGATGGCGCTGGAGAACAGGAACCGTTGATTGCCTGTTTTGTCTATGAGTTCGAAACCTTCGGGCAGATCCAGGGTAAATCCCCAACTGGGGGATGTCAGGAGTTCGGCATGAAGGGCGGTGGTGAGTAGACATATAAAAAGCAAAGCGCTGGTTTTTTTCAGAAAGAGCCTCCTTTAAAGGGCTGTTGCATAGAATACTTCTTCCATAATAGTATAATCATCGGATGAAAACGGTTCCAATAATATATGAAGATGCTGAAATGCTCGTGGTTAATAAGCCTTTTGGTATGGCTGTGCAGGGAGGGGAGGGTGTCGCCCATCCTCTGACGGAGATTTTGGAGAAGCAGCTGGGGTATAAGGTGTTTCTGGTGCATCGGCTGGACAAGGATACTTCGGGGCTGCTGGTACTCGCAAAGACCTCTCAGGGGGCGGGTCGGCTTACGGCTTTGATCTCTTCCTCGCAGGTGAGTAAGGAGTATCATGCTGTCTGTTTCGGCGTTCCTGCGAAGGCTCAAGGGGTGATTCTCGACGATGTGCAGCGTAAGGGGACGCAGAAATCGGCGGTGACGGAGTACCGAGTGCTGGGGAGCAGAAGCCTTCTTCAGGGGGAAAGTGCGGGAGAACCGCGTGCAGGGGAAGGTTTGCCGCCGGGAACGGTTTTGTGCGAGAAAATCTCTCTTCTCGCTCTCAAGCTCGGTACCGGGAGGACGCACCAGATCCGGGTGCATCTTGCAGGGATGGGCTGTCCTATCGTTGCGGATGACAAGTACGGGGATTTTCCGGCTAATCGGGAGATACGGCGGCTGTTGGGTGTGCGGAAGCTGCAGCTCGCGGCGGTTCGGCTGACGCTGCCGGTGCAGGGGAAGATGAGGGTGTTTGAGGTGGGGGTGCCGGAGCATTTTATTTTACCAAAAAATCTCTAAAACTCCTTGTTTTCCGGTTTAGAGGGATTATACTTAAAATACAGCAAGCGCATAGAGTGCAAGTAACGGGAAGTCTCCAAGAGGCGCATGAAGAACTGCGAATTCCGTCAGCCGGAACGAGTGTCAGAGAACGATTAAGGGAGGTTTCAAATGACAAGTGGAACAGAAAAACTGAGGGAGGACAGGAAGGAGTTTCCCCTCTCTACAAATCAGCATAGTAAGGCAGAAAGTAAAAATTGTCAGCACTTTATAATAGGGGCCGAAGTGTTCTATAGGTGTATTGAATGTGATAACGGCTGCAAGCTACCGCAGACGATGAATGACTAAAATGTTAAGGGAAAGACGCCGTCTCCCGTGAGGCGGCTGTTTTTCCACTTTTTGCAGGACATAAAAGGTATAGTATGATATAATGTAAAACTGTTGTTGAAAAAGTCTATGAACCAGTCACCAAACTGTATACATATTGATATGGATGATTTCTTCTCGTCCGCTGACGCCTCCCACGGAAATACCGCTGCCCAGGGTAAGAGCGCTCTTATTGTGCTTACCGAGCATGAGAGTCGGCTAGTGGAAAAAACGCTTCGAGGGCTGGAGACTATCTCTCCGGTGACACTGGAAGGTGTTTCTGCCCGGATCGACGATCTCAAGCGGCTTGCCAATACGATAGCTCACTTTCCGTCGCTCTATGAACGCCAGCATATGATACA
>JAITWB010000105.1 GCA_031285525.1 Spirochaetaceae bacterium | reverse complement strand
ACCACCACAGTCTTTCCGGTATATTTCTGGATATACGGCAGCGCCTGTATCAGTACGTCCGCCCAATCCTTATTGGATATAATATTCTGCATAACTATTCCTGTACGGCTCGGTTAAGTCCGATAATCGCCGTTTATTTCCACATACTTATAGGTGAGATCGCATCCCCAGGCAGTACCATGGGAATTACCTTCTTCCATTTCTATCAGAATTCCTACTTCTTTCTCAGTAAGGATTATTTTTGCTTTCTCTTCATCAAAGTTAAGCGGGACGCCCCTGTCAAAGACCTTTACCGTTCCTTTACTGTTGCTAAAGGAGACGCTGGTTGTCTCAGGTGTGAACAGTTCGCCGGAATAGCCCATGGCGCAAAGGATTCGTCCCCAGTTTGCGTCTTTGCCGAAGAAAGCAGCCTTTACCAGACTTGATGAGATAACCGATTTTGCGAGAGCTCTGGCTGTCTCAGTGGTACGGGCTCCGGCGACACGGCACTCGATAAGATGCTCCGCACCCTCCCCGTCCGCAGCCAGCTTCCGGGCCATCGCCGTATTGATCTCGTTCAGCGCCTCAAGAAAGATATCGAAATCCCGTCCCCGGGCGGTAATCGGAGGATTACCTGCCAGGCCGTTGGCAAGGATCAACAGCGTATCGTTGGTGCTGGTATCCCCATCCACAGAAACACAGTTATATGTACTCTCAGCGCTCTCCCGCAATGCCGCATCCAGCATCTCCGCAGAAATAGCGCAGTCGGTGGTGATAAAGCCGAGCATGGTTCCCATATTGATATGGATCATCCCGGAACCCTTTGCCATGGTTCCGATAGTAACAGTCTTGCCCCCTATCTCAAAGCGGACAGCGTCCTCTTTCCAATAGGTGTCGGTGGTCATGATCGCTTCCCGAGCCGCCTTATGTCCGTCCGTAGAGAGTCCCTGCACCAATGACGGCACAGCCCCTTCGATAACCTCTATCGGCAGCTGCTGCCCGATCACCCCGGTGGAACACACCAGCACAGCGGTTTCCGGCAGAGAGAGCTCCGTAACGGCGCCTAGTTCCACAGCGGCACAGCGGGTCATTCGGAGGGCATTTTCCATACCCTGCTCCCCGGTACAGGCATTTGCATTCCCTGAGTTGGCGATCACCGCCTGGGCGCTTCCCTTCTCGGTACGCAAACGGGTAAGCTTTACCGGTTCAGCCTTGACCAGATTCTGAGTATAGACCCCTGCGACGGCACAGGAGGTTTCTGAATAAATAAGAGCCAAATCTGGCTTTGTTCTGCCCGGTTTAATCCCTGCGCAGACTCCGTTCGCTGTAAAACCCTTTGCTGCGGTAACCCCGCCTTCAATATGTTCCATAGTGGTTTATTTTATACAATAGAAGCAAACAGGTCAATAATTGCGGTAATTGAAACAATTGCTGGCAAGTGCGTTGACGGCGAAAAGGAAGCCATGCTATTATATAAAGGCTATTCAGTATCGCGGAGGAAGTTAATGCCCGAAACCGTTGCACACTACACCGAGAAACTGCAGGATGCTGCCTGCGTTGAGAAGATCTACTGCGCCAACTGCAGTCATTGTAAACTGGTAACCGCCCCGGGAGGGTCAACAGATCAGTTTTATCTGCGGGTACGCTGTGATGCAGGAAAATGGCGGAAAAGACTTGGCGAAGAGAAATTTTACAAGTATTTTAGTATCATGCGCAGGAGTATTGAATACTGCGACAGCTATGAAGAGATGGGATCGCCTGAAGAGTTCATGAAAGAGCTCCGAAAGTCGCTCCCTGTAAGGGATGAAACCTATGAAGTCTACACGGATTAAGTTGTTTTTCGGCACAGTACTGTTAACGGCTGTTTTTTTGGGAGCTTGTTCCACAGTCCCCAGAGAGATACCGGAAGAGCTTTCTGCAGCGGAACTGACCGTTCTCGCCCAGGAGCAGTATGACAAGGGCAGTAACAAGGGTGCCGAAATCTATTACCAGACGATTATCGACCGCTATGAATACGATACATCAGCACGTATCGCTGCGGAGTTTGAAATCGCCCATCTAAAGATAAAAGAGAAGAAATGGAGCGAAGCCTCCGAGCGGCTTCAGGCGATTATCCTTCAGTACCAGTCGGACGCTACCATGAGCCTTCCTCCAGAGTATCGCAAACTGGCGGAAACCGACCTCGCAAAGATTCCAGAGTAAAATAAAAAAGGCTGTCAGGATTTCTGACAGCCTTTTTTGGCAGTACTTATCATTCCTTAATTCGGACTCGTCTTCTCCATCAGTACGATAACATCCACCTCTGCGTCCTTCTCTACAATAAGCGAATCGATAAGGTCCTTTGAGTACAATCCCGACCCGCGGGGAACAGGATGAGGTTCCGCATCTCCAATGAGGATTACCCGCTTGATAGCATCGGGGTCCCAATCGTAGAAAACGAGAGAGGCATATAGGGCTTCGTAGACTGCTTCGGTGATATCCCGGCCCCCGTAAACCCGGAATGAATCCAGGGATCTGCTGAACTCTCTAAAATTTGACGTAAAGGGAAAGGTCCGTACAGGCAGACTCTTGGACCAGAATTCGTCATTATAATCCTTATACAGAACAAGCCCCACCCGATAGGCACTATATTCAGAAAGAAGCTCCTCCAACAAAGGGGGAAGCAGGGAACGGAGGGATTTTATATCATCCGCCATACTCGCAGTAGCATCGATGGTAAGAATGAGATCTATTTTTTTCTCCGGATCCGGCGGTTCAAGAATATCCCGTATCTTATTGATGATATCATCGGTTCCGGAAGAATAGAGTATCTGTCCATTACCGCTTTTCGCAATATCGCTA
>JAITWB010000169.1 GCA_031285525.1 Spirochaetaceae bacterium | reverse complement strand
CCCGGAGAACCTCTTTTACTGCCTCCCGGGACTTTGAGCCGGAAGGGATTTCCTGCTTTTCTCCCGTAAGAGCAGACTGTGCACCGGGGGCGGCAGGGGCGGCGCCTTTTTTATAGACTCCGGAGGAGAAAAAGTATTTGAGTTCGAAGAGTCCCCAGCTGCACTGGAGATACTTTCCGTTGGCGATACGGGAGACTGTGGCTTCATGGACTCCGATCTCAAGCGCCACATCCTGAAGCCTTAACGGGCGCAGGTAGGCGGAACCTTTTAGGAAAAAATCCTCCTGAAAGATGATAAGCATCCTGACAACCTTGAGCAGCGTATGGTTCCGCTGATTGATGGAACCCATGAACCACTTGGCTTCTTTTACCGATTCCCGGGCAAAATCCCTCGCTTCCGTCTGTTTTGAGTTCCCCGCTCTTGTCTGTCCGTGATCGCCGGTATCCCGGGCAAGGCTCATAAACAGGGGAGAGATGCCGATAACGGGTATCTCCTCTTCATTGATGAGGGCGATAAAACCCTCCTCTCCCTTACGGACGGTCACATCCGGGATGATATACCCCGAAGATTCACTATCGAAGGAACTTCCCGGGAAGGGGTTGAGGGTTTTGATGAAGTCCAGAGCCTCCTCCGCTTCCTCACGGGATACCTTGAGCTTTCGGGCAATAGCATCGGGACGGGGTTTTTCGAGTATCTCGATGTGATCCCGTAGGATGGTCTGCGCCAGAAACGCTTCTGAGTCATAGTATTCCGCCTGAAAGATGAGGCTCTCCTGAAAATCTGCGCATCCGCATCCTATAGGGTCAAGCCGCCGTACTACATTCAGGGCTTCATCGATCAGATCCCGGCGGATGAAGCCATTGGAAGGTACCGCATCCGCAGTTGTGCGGGCGTTCTCTGGAGTTAAGCCTGCCGGCAGGGTTTCCGGCGGCACCAGATGAAAGCCCTTGCTATCCAGGTTCTGTATGAGCATTTGAGCCAGCTCTGTAATCTCTTGAGAAAGAGCCAGATCCGGAAGCTGCGCCAGGAGATGTTCCTGCAGGGACTCGCTGCGGGAGAGAGAACCTTCCATAAACAGTTGGTGAGCATCTGCGGCTTCGACTCCTCGGGCGGAGCTGCTGCTGAATTCACCATATGAAATATCTTGTTCCCCGGCGAAAGAGGCTTCTGCATCGCCGTCGGGGCGGCTGTAGGCTATCTCGTCCCGTTCCGGCCCTGACGGGGCGGCGAGTTCGAGGGCGGGGTTGCGTTCCAGCTCTTCGGCAATACATTCGCGAAGTTCTACGGCGGGCATGGTCATGAGACGGATAGACTGAATAAGCTGCGGCGTCAGCTTTAGTTTCTGCTGCTGAGCGATAGAGAGCCGCTGTCCCTGCATAGAACCTCCGTGACTAGTATATCACATATTCAGCTTTCTATCTTCGCAAATTCAAAGGGTGTTTCCTGGTAGACATAATAGTTGAGCCAGTTTGAATAAAAGAGGTGGGCGTGGCTCCGCCAGGTTGAACGGGGTTCCTGTTCCGGGTCGTCGGAGGGGAAGTAGTTCACCGGAACCTCGATGGGCAAGTTCCGCTCCCGATCCCGGCGGTATTCTGCGGCAAGGGTGTCTGCATCGTATTCCAGGTGTCCGGTCATGTAGATGCGGCGGTTGTCCCGGGACTTTGCCAGGAGTACCCCTGATTGGTTTGATTCCGCCAGCAGCACCAGATCTGAAGTCTTTTGTATATCCTCTCTGCGGATCTCAGTGTGCCGTGACTGGGGGGCAGGGAAGTCATCGTCAAAGCCTCTGAGCAGGGGGTCGGCGTGTACGCAGCGTTGGTGGGTATATATGCCGAACATCTTGCGGTCCAGCGGGTATTTCTGTATGCCGTATTGATGGTAGAGTCCCGCCTGGGCTCCCCAGCATATATAGAGGCTCGAATACACGTGCTTTTGGGCGTAGTCCATGATCTCGCAGAGTTCACTCCAGTAGTCCACCTCTTCAAAGGGGAGCTGTTCCACCGGGGCTCCGGTGATGATCATCCCGTCAAACTGCCGCTGTTTTACCTCCGGCAGGGTGATATAGAACCGCTCCAGATGATCCATGCCGACGTTGCGGGATTCGTGGCTCTCGGTGCGTACCAGGGAGATCTCCACCTGCAAGGGGGTGTTCCCCAGAAGCCTGAGCAGCTGGGTCTCTGTCGCGATCTTGGTAGGCATGAGGTTTACAATCGCTATCCTGAGGGGCCGGATATCCTGGGTTTGCGCCCGCTGATCGGTCATAACGAATATATTTTCCTGTTCCAGCACTGAACGGGCGGGCAGGTCGGACTGAATTTTTATAGGCATGGAAGCTCCTTATGTATTACTCTGAAAGATGACAATAACGTTTTTCAGAAGATCTTTCAAAAAATCCTCTGGTACTGTTTCGACATACGCCCATTGTCTGGCGTTATAATCAATGGTAACCAATTGATCCAACAAAACGGCTCCCGTTGATTTCGTTTTTTTGAGGGGCATATACAAAGGGTATTGCCGCTGGGTGTTTGAAATGGGTGCAAAAATAGCAATGTTGGCATAATCACTCACCAGATGATGACTGAGACAGATGTAAGGCCTATACCCTTTTTGCTCATGACCTTGTTTGGGATCAAGATTGATTTTTATAATGTCCCCTTGCATGGGAATATTATTTACCATTTTTCTTCTCCGACTGGTTCCATTGGATTTGTTAGTTCTGTGTCAAAACACTCACCTGAATAATCTTTGAAGAGATATTCTATCGTTCCTTCTCTCGGAGTTTCAGGTTTGGAAATGGTTAATACATTTTCCCTCATTTCCAAAATCACTTCATCATTAGCAGAAATTCCCAGTTGACGAGTCATTTCTTTTGGAAGCCGTAAGGCTTGACTGTTTCCCCACATAGAAATGGTTGCTTTTGTTCGTACCATACCATACCTCACTGAGAGTAGTATATACGAAATGTAGATACAAGTCAAATAACAGACAGAAAATGAAAAGTCTGATATCGTTGTCCCCGTGGGAGTTCGAGTCAGCAGACAGGGTATAAAAAACCAAAGTTCTTAACTTTAGTCATAAAGTGCCGTGAAGGTCTATCGGCAGCAGATACCCTTGTCCCGGTCATAGGACTTGTAGGTTATTTTCTCGCTTTTTCCTTTTGCATGAGCGCAGTCCATCAATATGCTCGAAAAGATCTGACGGGACATCTGCCCACAAAGGATCAAGAATAAAATCTAAACCTTCTCTTCTGGCTAATTTTGCAACAGGAACAAAATCAGAATCACCAGCAATCAATACTATTTGATCAACTTGTTTCTTATATGCCAAAGACGCAATGTCGATTCCTATTTTCATATCAACACCTTTTTGTTTAAGGTTTAAGACGAAATCGCCTTCTGTTATATCGCTATAATTCAACCTCTGACTGAATACTTTTTTTGTAATTTCCGGCTTCAAATTATAATGGGCTGTAGAATCTGCAAGCTTACCAAGTCTTATAGCAAGTTTACGTTTTGTTTTTAGCTCATTAAGAAAGTCAACAGACCATCTATACGTATCAGTTTGCTTAAAATCGATGTTTTTTCTCAGGAAAGGATGGTATACTTGTTTGTCTATTGGCGGGCAATCGTAATAAAATATTCTGTATAAATAATGTTTGTTTATATCATGTTTTTCCTTTAAATGGAGTTTACAATAACTAACAAGCTCATTCGCACGATCGATCGCTGATTTTTGTCCCCAAAGATATGCGGCTCTCTTTCTGTAAAATCCGCCATCAACAAGAATAGCTGTTTTTATCATTGTATTGGCTTCTCCATAAAAAAAGCCCCTGGACTTGGTTACATCCCTTATAATGGGAGAGCCTACTTCCAGAAGCTGTTAAGTACAGCATTAAAACTAATGCCTATCAGAAATATATCACTTTTGAGACCGTTTTGTCAATTAAATTGTACAAATATATCAGATATTGTCCAAAAACGATCGGTTTGCCATAACATGGAGTTCGGAAGTATTTTATCTCACCAGACAGAAAATGAAAAGTCTGATATAGTTGCATTTATGGGACTCCGAATCAGCAGACAGGCCGTAAAAAAACTCAAAGCCCTTAACTTCAGTCATAAAGTGCCGGTAAAGGTCTATCGGCAGCGTATCGAGGATACGTTTACCGTTAAGACATTGCCCAATAAGGTGGATTACAAGGATATTGTGGTCAATGGGGTACAGTGCGGTCTGCTCAAGCCGGAACTTATCGCAGAAAAACGGGTAATCCTCTATATTCACGGCGGATGTTACGCCGCAGGTTCCCGTCATTCGTGGCGCAATTTTTGCGCTTCTATCAGCAATGAGGGGGCTTCAAAGCTGGTGATTCCTGAATATCGGCTGGCGCCGGAGCATCCTTTCCCCTGCGCCATCGACGATATAGAGCAGGTATACAACCATCTGGCGGAAAAAAACTGTCGGGTGATTCTGGCGGGTGATTCTTCGGGTTGCGCTATTGCACTGGCTCTTATCCGCAGGCTCATGGATAATTTTCAAAACCTTCCAGCGGCTGCGGCGTTTCTCTCCCCCTGGATCAGGCCTGATAGGAGCGCCTTTCATTCGGTCGAGAAAAAATCCGGTGATCCCATCATTACCTCTGAGGGGCTTATGGCGGCGGCGGAGCTGTATACGTTTAGCAAAAATATGGGGAACCCTCTGGTTTCTCCCCTTGAAGGAAGCCTTGCAGGGTTTCCTCCCTTGTTTGTGCAGTGCGGCGGTTCGGAATTGCTGTTGTCGGACGCAAAGGCTCTCTCCGATAAGGCGGGGCAGGCGGATATTCCCTGTGAGTTGGATGTATGGGAAGATATGTGTCATCTGTTTCAGATGGCGGATGAATATGTTTCGGAAGCCCATTTGGCAATACATAAGCTGGGCGCTTTTATGCGGAATTTCTAGACAGAGTCTTATCTATGGGACTCTCATAAGGATTATAGTATATGGAATTGGTTTCTCCTGCGGGAAATGTGCAAAAACTGCGGTATGCCTATGAGTATGGCGCAGATTCAGTATATATCGGGCTCAAGAATTTCTCTCTCCGGGTAAAAGCGGATAATTTTCACCACAGGGAATACGAAGAGATCGCTGCATTGAAGGAGCGTTTCCCTGGAAAAAAGCTCTTCTGCGCCCTCAATATCTCCTTTCATAATCGGGATCTGGATCAGTTCATGGAGGAGCTCTCTTATTTCGGCAAGTATCCCTTTGACGCTTTTATCGTGCAGGATATCGGTATGGCGGGAATACTGAAAAAGCACTTTCCCCGGTGTTCACTGCACTTGAGTACCCAGGCGAACTGTATAAACAGGGAAGCCGCAAAGGTTTACCGGGATTTGGGGTTTAAGCGGATCGTCCTCGG
>JAITWB010000166.1 GCA_031285525.1 Spirochaetaceae bacterium | reverse complement strand
TCATGCCCGACCCCCTCCTGTCAGGTTCGGCATACAGCATACTCAACGCTATTCTTTCTGCGGAAAACCATAGCAGCGATCTGGAGACTACCTCTTCAGGCTGGCAATTCCTCCATGCCCTCAAGGGTACGGCCGGAGCAGAAGGGCTTGCGGCATCCTCGTCCCGGGTACACGCTGCGGTTGTCACCGGCGAGTATTTCGCAGGACTCACCGCAGAAGACGCAGCGCTCACGGAGATCATCAACGGAGCCCCCCTATCGGTGGTCTACCCCTCGACAGGCACCATCGCAGTCCCCGACGGAGTAGCGCTTATCCAGAATGCGCCCCACGAGGAAAATGCCCGGCTCTTCATCGATTTTGTCCTTGGCCAGGATGTACAGCGCATCGTATCCGCCCGCTGGTTCCGGCGAAGCGTCCGAAACGACATCCCCCTCCCTTCCGGAGCAGAACCCTTTGAAAGACTCAAGATCCTACCCTACGATATCTACACCGCCGCCCGAAACAGAGAAGATATCCTCCAGCAGTGGAAGGTAGAAAATAGAAAAGAGGAATGAGAAGGTAGAAAATGACTTCCTTCCTTTTCTCATTTCTCTTTTTTCCCTTCTCTCTTTCTTTTTTCCCTTCTCTTTTTTATTTTCCCTTCTCTTTTTTATTTTCTCCCTTTTTCACTTCCTTTCCCTAAATTCCTTCGGGGTCAGACCTGTCATACGGCGGAATATCTGGCTGAAATACCGGGGGTCGCTGTAGCCTACCAGGTCGGCGACTTCGTAGACTTTGACATCGGGGTCGCCGAGGAGTTCCGCCGCCCGTTTGACACGCACGTAGGTGAGGTAATCCACAAAGGTGTAGCCCGTTTCCTGCTTGAAGATGCGGCTTAAATGTCCCGCCGATATACCCGCTTTTTCCGCTGCTTCCTCGATGGTGATGCCTCCGATGTAACGGGAATGGATCTGCTCTATTGCCTTCTGCACATTCCGGGCGGCGGAGGACTCACGGCTTCCCAGTTCATACTCCCGAAAGAGGAGCAGGATAGGTTCGGCGGTTCCGCCTGACACTGCTTTTTCTGTTTCCGCCAGCCGCCGCTTTTGGAGAATCCGCTGCACCGCCCGGCGGACTGCGGCATGCAGTTCTTCGTCGTCTATCGGTTTGACAAGATATTCCTGTACCCCTTCCCGCATTGCGGTTCGGGCATATTCGAAGTCGCTATACCCCGAAAGGATAATGAATTCCGCAGGTATAGAACCAGGTATAGCAGCATTCACTTCGGAGATGCTCCGTATCATCTCAAGGCCGTCGAGTTCAGGCATCCTGATATCGGTGATGATGAGATCCGGCGAAAGGGCGTTAAACCGCTCCACACCTTCCCGTCCGGCAGCGGCTTCCCCAACACAGACGCAGTCCAAATCCTCCCAGCGGGTGAGCAGAACCAGATCCCGGCGGACAATCGGTTCATCTTCTACGACAAGCACTTTTATCAGCATTGATTTTCCTCCCCTGCAACGCCGGGATATCCGGCATTCCGCTTTTGATAGGGTATCCGAAACGAAATCGTAGTTCCTCCTTTTTCGACAGAATCGATGACCAGACCGTATTCAGCTCCGTAGAGCAGCTGGAGCCTTCGGTGGGTATTTACCAGGGCGATGCCGTTGGAGTCGATTCCGCTGTCCACAGAACTGCCTGTCTCGCAGAACGAGAGCGCCCCATAGAGCTGATGCAGTCTCGACACGCTGATTCCGTGTCCGTCATCGGTTATCTCGATCAGCATATCCTGTCCAACGCCAGGCTCCCGGGTATCTTGCATATCCTGACCAGTAAGCAACCCCGGAACGATCTTCCCCCGGATGAACAAGGTACCGGTTCCGCTCTTTCCCTCCAGCCCGTGGATCAGCGCATTCTCCACCAGGGGCTGAATTATCAGGCGCGGAATAATCTGCTCCCGGATTTCAGGCTCGATCTCCTCAGAGAGGGTGAACCGATCCTCCCACCGATAGGCTTCGATTTGAAAGTAATTGCGTGCCAGGTCGAGTTCCTTTTCGAAGGGCGCAAAGTCCTCCCCCGGGGTGAACTCATACCGCAATATCTTCCCGAGGTTTGTCGTCATATTAACCACCGTATCGGCGTACGTTCTGTCCCCTGCGCTGGCGCTGGATGCGCTGGATGCGCTGGATGCGCTGGCAAGTTTTGCCATGGATTTGATAGAGTTCAAGGTATTATAGAGGAAATGGGGATTGATCTGAGCCTGCAGCGCCTTAACCTCTGAGATGCGAAGCCGTTGCTGTTGTTCCACCGTATCATCTACGAGGCGGCTGATACGTTCGACCATGCGGTTAAAACAGCGGACAAGAAAGTTCATATCGTTATTGAGGGATACCTCTTCGGGGTAACAGGAACATCGCACCGATAAATCTCCTGATTCCACTTGCCGCATCGCTCTGGTAAGGGAATACACAGGCCGGGTTATGGAGCGGGAGAAGAGGATAGCCGGAATAAGGGACAGAGCTCCAGTCAGCACAGCAATCAGCAGAGCAACCGAACGGAGATCCCTGACATACTGGGCGGTTCCGGTCGCCTGAGGAATACCTGTGACAGTCAGTCCCGAAAGGGAAGATTGCCGAACAGAGCCGCGAGAGACAGTTGCGCTTTGGGGCTCGAAAAAGGCGCTCTCCTCTTCCGGGGCAAAGTGACTGTAGAGAATACAGCCATTGCGGTCATAGACGATGAGCCGGTCAAGAGCGCCCTGAATCCCCGGAATCCGTCCGATCTTCGCAGAAAGCCCCTTTCGCAGCATATCCACGATAACAAAGCCCCTCGGACTGTCCTGCCCTCCATACAGAGGTGTCCCATAGACAGGAAGGATGACACAGGCAGAAACCTCGCTGCCGCTGTCCGGATGGGGCTGCCCAAAAAGAACACCAGCGCTTAGGGCATCAGCTTTGGTACGGTAGGTACCCCCAACCGCTTTGAACACCCCCCATCCGCCGTAGGATTCGATACGGTATTGCTCGGGGACAGAATGCTTCGACAACACCGGACGTCCGTCTGCGGGAATAATGAATATCTGGAAATCTTCTTCCGGGTAGACTCCGGATTCCTGAAAAATGTCCGAAACGAGGATGCTCTGTCTGAGCAGTTCCTGTTCAAGCGGTAACAGATCGGAGAGTTCCTGATCCCTTCGTTCTGCGGGTACGCCGCAATAGCCTGTCACTGCAGGAGATAAGGCGAGCTGCCGGGCTGCGGAGAAAGCCTCTTCCGCAAAGTGGTCGGTTATGAGCTGAACAGCGGTTACCGATTCGGAAGCCCTGTTTGCGTTATTTCTTTCTATTACGTGCTATATAGCTCCGGTAAAAACGATGGACAGTAAAAACAGGGGAGCCATACCGCAGAGGGCAAACGCCGATAGCAGCAGCCAGAAAAAAGGCAGACGGATACGTTTCATACTGGGGACAGTATAGCATACTTTTTTACTGACTCAAACCTGTAATACGTCCAATGAGGGGATCCTTCTGCCTCCAGTTTTTGTTCACCTTAACCTGAAGGTCCAGGTTTACGTACCAGGGGAGTATCCGGTTCAGCTCCTTCTGGGCGGAGGTGCGTATTTCTTTGATCACCGAAGCGCCCTTCCCTATGACAATACCCTTCTGGCTCTCACGCTCTACCACGAGAAAAGCCCGCACCCAGAGCTCCTTGCCGTTTTTACGCTGCTCCAGGTCAG
>JAITWB010000149.1 GCA_031285525.1 Spirochaetaceae bacterium | reverse complement strand
AAAGCAAGCACAAAACGGTATAGAACAGAATTATAAAAGTTCTCGTCCTATACCGTTTCCGGCAAAAATCTAACCTTACTTCTCTTCTACCACAGCGCTGCTCTTCGGGAAAATCAGGTTGAGGATAATACCCACTACCGTTGCCAGTGCAACCCCTGCGAGCTGAAACTGCATGTTATCGCCTACGGGAAATGCGAGCTTTCCGCCGCCGATGCCGATTACCAGAATAACCGACGATATGGTGAGAGTCCGCTTATCCTTGTAGTCTACCCCGCTTTCCACGATGGTACGCAGACCGCTGGAAGCGATGATACCGAAGAGGAGCATCGAGATGCCTCCCATTACCGGAGTGGGGATGGTCTGGATAAGGGCTCCGAATTTCTGGAACATCGAGAGAAAGAGGGCAACCACTGCGGCGCCTCCGATGACCCAGACGCTGTACACCTTGGTTATCGCCATAACGCCGATGTTTTCGCCGTAGGTGGTGTTGGGCGGTCCGCCCCAGAGGGATGCCCATGCGGTGGCAATACCGTCTCCTGCGAGGGTGCGGTGGAGTCCCGGATCCTTGTAAAAATCCCGTCCCACCACCTTGCTGGTAACCAGGGTATCGCCTAAGTGTTCGCAGATCGTTGCCAGAGAGACGATGATAAAGGTCAGTATAGCGACAAAATTGAATTTGGGAATACTGAATGAGGGAAATCCGAACCATGCAGCGTCTTTAACGCCCTGAAAGTTGATAAGATGATATGCAGGAAAGAAAATGCCCATTACAAAAGTGAACAGGTAGCCGGTAACAAGTCCTATCAGAATCGGTATGATGCTAAAAAAACCTTTAAGGAAGATGTTCGCCACCACGGTTACCATGAGGGTAACCACTGCAATCGAAAGGTATACGAGGCTGTAGTTTCCCCCGGCATCGTTCATTGCCATCCCCATCGCAGTAGGCGCGAGGTTGAGTCCGATGACGATAATGACCGAACCGATAACCACCGGCGGCAGCGCCTTGTCGAGCCATGCTGTTCCGGCGAATTTGACGATTAAAGCCACTATACAATAGAAGATACCCGCCGCAAAGGCTCCGCCCAGCGCATAGGGCATTCCGTATGCGGAACTGATGGATATAAGCGCCGGTATAAAGGCGAAGGAAGAACCCAAAAAGGCGGGAACCTTGGCGCCTGTTATGGCGATATACAGCAGGGTACCTGTTCCCGCCGTAAACAATGCCGTTGCGGGACTCAGCCCCGTCAAAAGCGGCACAAGAATCGTTGCCCCGAACATGGCAAAGACATGCTGGATGCTCAGCGGAATCCACCGCCCCAATGGGGGTCTGTCGGCAGGTCCCAGAATTTCATGGTGTCCCATAGATGTACTACCTCTCTTTTACAGGTATAATAGTAGCAGAAAACAGGGATATGTGAAATACTTATTATACTTTATGAGCGGAGGTTTTATTCATGAATATGCTCAAAAAAATAGTGCCCCTTTTGGCGGCATTGCTTATGGTAGTTCCCCTTGCGGCAGGCGGTTCAAAAGAGAAGGCAGCCGTATCCAGCCTGGAAAGGATTCAGCAGTCAGGGAAAATAATCCTCGGAACATCCGCAGATTATCCCCCCTATGAGTTCCACTATCTCGACAACGGACAGGATACCATCGTCGGCTTTGATGTCGCCATTGCCCGTCAGATCGCTTCGGATCTCGGTGTGGAGCTTGAGATCAAGGATATGGGTTTTGATGGACTCCTGGCAGCCCTTGTTTCCGGGAATGTCGATTTTGTCATCTCCGGCATGACCCCTACGGAAGAACGCAAGCAGAACGTTGACTTTTCCGAGATCTACTACAAAGCTGTTCACGGTGTGGTTATCCGTGCCGCAGATGCGGATAAATACCGCAACTCTCCTGCAGAGCTCAAGGACGTGCTCATCGCAGCCCAGAGAGGAGCTATTCAGGTAGGTATTGCCAAGGAGCAGATAAAGGGTGTAACCGGAAGCGATCTGGAAAACAACCATCCCCAGATCAAGGAACTCGGCGCACTTCCTGACCTTATTATGGAAGTCAAGAACAGCAAGGTCGAAGCGGTGGTCGCAGAATTCCCCGTAGCAAAGGCCTATGTTGCGAAAAACCCCGACCTCATCGTTGCCGACTACGTACTCGAAGACGATGAAGGCGGTTCCGCCATCGCACTCAAGAAGAACTCCCCTGAACTGCAGGCAGCCATCAACGCCGCACTGGAAAAGATGATCGCCGCAGGACAGATCGACACCTTTGTCGGTGAAGCGAATCTGCTGGCGGATCAGCTGTAAGATTTTTAAGACGATAAAAAGACTGTCCGAAGAGGGCAGTCTTTTTTTTGGTAATTGCTGAACCGCTGTTTCCAGCGTATATCGCTATCCACTGTTCGTCTCCCTCATTTCCCTTTACGGACAACCTCTATAGATGCCTTGACTTCTCCGCTTTTTCCGCCCAGATCTACGACGATATGCCAGATTCCGTTATAGGAGGGGGACAGACGTACCGGAGAGCGCTCGGCTCTGCCTCCGATACAGTCACAGTTTGCCGATCCTTTCCTGAATCGGGTGTAATTGACTGTGTCAAATAACCGAACATTTGCGGCATCGTCTATAGAAACGGTAACAACATCATCTGTAGTCAGATACACTTCGTTATGTAAATAATTCATGATCTCCTATTGTACTGAAAAAACAACAAAATGGAAGACGCTAACAGATTATTTTTTCTGATCTGATCCCTTTAGATTTATTAAAACTGACTCTTATAATAGGACCAGTTTTTGTGTATACTTTTTTTGTATATATATGGAGGAAGGGATGATTAAAATTGCCACAATAGCGGGTTCGGATGCCTCCGGCGGCGCCGGACTTGAGGCTGATCTGAAGACCTTTGAGGAATATGGATTGTACGGAATGACTGCGGTCACCGTTATCGCAACCATGGATCCGGCGAATAACTGGAACCACGGTGTGTTTTTTATCGATGAAGCAGCTCTGCGCGCGCAGATGGAGACGATATTTCGGGGAGTCGGTGTTGACGCCGCTAAATCGGGTATGCTCGGTTCGATGTACGCAGTCGATCTGACAGAGGAGTATATAAGCAAGTACCAGGTGAAGAACTATGTACTCGACCCGGTGATGGTCTGCAAAGGCCCAGGACTGGCGCTTAATCCTGAGCTGAATCAGGCGGTGGCAGAAAAACTCCTTCCCCTTGCGGAGATTACCACGCCCAACCTCTTCGAAGCGGCCCAGCTTGCAGGTATGGCAGAGGTGACAAGTCTGGATGAGATGAAGGAAGCGGCGAAGATTATTGCCGGACGGGGAGCCCGCTCGGTGTTTATTAAAGGCGGCGCAAAGCTTTCCGGAGTGACCAATGCTGTTGACCTTTTCTATGACGGTACTTCGTTTGAAACCATCGAAGCTCCGCTGATCGATACGAAATGGAATCACGGAGCGGGATGCACCACCGCTGCCGCCATAGCTTCGGGTCTTGCACGGGGTCTGAGTGTCCGTGACTCAGTAGTTCTGGCGAAGAAGTTC
>JAITWB010000047.1 GCA_031285525.1 Spirochaetaceae bacterium | reverse complement strand
GTCAGCTGCTTAATATCTTCAGTCAGAAGCGCAATCTGAACCTTGGTATTACCGGTATCTTTTTCACTTGCCCCGAACTGGGTAACTACGGCAGCTGTTTTTTCCTTCGTAAGTGCCATCACTACTCCTTAATATATCTCCGTTAAACGGAAAGAGAAACTCAATAACGTTTCTCAAAAGATCCTATATCAATTTCCAAACATGTCTGCAGGTTTCAGCTAAACCGAATTCTGCGAACTCAGCTCACAAACTCCACCATCCGTACCCGCTCCATATCCGACAAAAGCCGAAGCTTCCTGTCACCGATACTGAGCAGCGCCTTACTGCGGGAACCATCCTCACCCACCGCCGTCACCGGATATTCCCCATCAGGAGGAATAACCTGGCTCAAAACCGCCCGTTCCGCCACAACAACTACAGATGCCACAACGGCACTTTCAGTAACGGCAGTTGCCGCAACGTCAGTTGCCCCTCTCGGCACACCGCCAGACGTACCCTCCGGTACAAAGGCCGAACAGTCAAGCCTAAACGGATTCCCCAGCAGTCTTTCTGCCCCCCTGAGGTCACCCCTCAGAACGGCTCTGCGGATAGCGCTTGAACTAACCCGCTCCCCGTCAACCAGACAGGCATCCAGTATCTCCGCCTGCACCGCATGGGCTTCGGCAAAAGCCAGCAGCTCACGAGTCCCCGTACCAAGACGATAGCCGCAACGGAAATCCGGTCCCACAGCTATATACTGCATGGCACAGATTCGCGCCAACATATTCAGAAAAATCTCTCCACTCAGTTTACTAAATTCCTGAGAAAAGTCAATGACCACGGCAAAGGCAAAACCCCGCTGCCGAAAACTCATCAGCCTCAGCATCAAAGTCGAAACATCCCCGCCGAACTCAGGAGCGCGCCTGGACAACTCATCAAGCTCTGTCCCTGCCCCCCCCTTTATCTCAGGAAACGCCCGGGGGGAACGGCTAAAAGTAATAATCCCCGGCAGCAGCCCATCCTGAGCGAGCACACTGGAGAACAGCCGCTCATGCCCCTGATGGGGTCCGTCAAAGCCACCTACCGTAAGGGCAGTCTTGACTCCCGGAAACAGCGCATCTTCCCTGTTCTGTATGTCGTCCCAGCTGAATACGGTCACTCATCATCTCCTACGACAAAGCCATACTCAAACCGGCCCGAACGCTGGTGCACAACACCATCAAAGCCAAGGGAACTTCCCGCCCCTGAAAACACCGCCAATCCGGCAGCAGGGACAGCGTTTTCACCGAGGGGAACAAACCACTCCCTCCGTATCTTCTGCCCTGTATGAAACAACGGCCGCTTTGCCGTATCCAGCAGTACCGGCTCAAACCCGCAGCGCAGCGCAAGCTCCGGTGTAAACCTGAGCAGCCCCGCCTGAATCGCCTCAGGAGTTGCCTCGCCGCCATCAAAGCCGACAGCATCTTCCAAATAGAAGGGTCCCACCGAAGTACGCCTCAGAGCGGCAAGATGCCCCCGAGATCCGCAGGCAAGGGCGATATCCCTGGCAAGGGAACGAATATAGGTTCCCTTGGAACAGGAAACCCGAATACGGGCATGATCGCCCGAAAAAGAGACTATTTCTATTGCATAAATCGTAACAGACCGGGGAGCCGCCTCAACCGATTCACCGCTGCGAACCAGATCGCTCATCCTGCGTCCATTCTGCTTCACAGCGGAATAGAGCGGCGGAAGTTGCTGCTGTTCCCCGACAAACCCGGAAACAGCCTCCACAAAAGCCTTCTCGTCAGGAAGGGGCGCAGAAGCGACCACCTCCCCTTCCGGGTCGAGGGTATCGGTTTCCGCCCCAAACCGGATAAGGGCATCATAGGTTTTATCGAAATCCGTCATATGGGAAACCAGACGGGTCATCTTACCGGAAAGCACCACCAACAAGCCTTCTGCAAACGTATCGAGGGTTCCCGTATGTCCAATCTTTTTTGTTTCCAAGGCACGCTTCACCGCCCAAAGGGAGCTGAAACTGGTCAGCCCGGGCTGTTTCGCAAGCAGGAGAATACCGCTTTTCATAGCAACCCCGGTAAAACCTTAGCTCTGACTCTGGAGGTCTTCGAGCTTTTTAACAATCTCAAAGCCCTCTTTAATGCTATTATCCATGATAAAACGGAGCTTCGGAAACTGCCTGAGGGTGAGCTTCTTGCTGAGCGTAGTCTGAATAAAACCCGCAGCGCTTTCAAGCCCTTTTACACCCTTTTCAGTTTCCTTTTGGCTCATAAAACTGGAAACATACACCTTCGCATATGACAGATCCCCCGAGACCTCCACCCTGTTGACATTCAAGAAAGTGGAAACCCGGGGATCCTTTATCTTACCTGAGAGAATCATCGCCGCAATCTCCTCGCGGATCTGCTCTCCCAGGCGTCCCAGACGTAACTCAGACATTGGCTTTCTCTGTACCTGTTTTCTCGTTATTGTCGTGAAGCTTTCTCGCTACCTCGACAAACTCGAAGATCTCAAACTGGTCATCAACCTGAATATCATGCCAGTTTTCAATACCGATACCGCATTCATACCCTGCCGCAACCTCTTTGGCATCATCTTTGAAGCGCTTGAGAGAGGATATCTTTCCGGTATGGATAACAATCCCGTCACGAACGATATGAGCGCTGGAAGTACGCTTCACATTACCCTGCAGAACATAACAGCCTGCGATAACGCCGAGCTTCGGAACCTTAAAGGTATCACGGACTTCAACCATACCGATGACCTCTTCCTTGATATCCGGCTTGAGCATACCTTCCATCGCCTGCTCGATCTCTTCGACAGCCTTATAGATAATATTGTACTTGCGTATATCGATCTTTTCCTGATCCGCCAGCACCTTCGCCTGCGCCGAGGGACGGACGTTAAAGCCGATAATTATCGCATTAGAGTCCGCCGCAGCGAGCATAACATCGCTCTCGTTAATCGCACCCGCAGAGGAGTGTATAACCGACAGCTTAATGTCCTTGGTAGAAAGCTTCTCAAGAGCCTGCTTAAGAGCCTCCGCAGACCCTTGAACGTCCGCCTTAATAACAACCTTGAGCTCCATAACCTCACCCTCATGGATGGTGTCATAGAGGTTATCCAAGGTAATCTTCCTGACGCTCTTGGCATCCTCAAAACGCTTAAGTTCCTGCCGCTTCTCGGAAATCATACGGGCGGTCTTCTCGTTTTCCGTCACCTGGAAGGGATCCCCCGCCTGGGGCATACCTTCGAATCCAAGAATCTCGACAGGCAAACTCGGAGTAGCTTCATCTATCCGCTGCCCCCGATCGTTCAATATAGCCCGAACCCGTCCCGAGAAGATTCCTCCCACATAGGGGTCTCCGGTTCTCAAAGTACCCCGCTCGATGATGACCGAAGCGACAACGCCCCGCCCATGGTCGATACGGGACTCGATAATCTTTCCTTCCGCACGGACATTCCAGTTCGCTTTAAGTTCCAGCATTTCGGACTGAAGCAGAATCGCATCCAACAGATCATCCAGCCCTTCTTTCTTGAGAGCGCTGATATGAACAAACTGAGTCGTACCGCCCCACTCTTCAGGCATAAGCCCAATGTCGGAAAGCTGTGTCTTCACCCTATCCGGATTGGCCTCGGGTTTATCGACCTTGTTCACCGCCACGATAATGGGAACCTTCGCATCCTTGGCGTGGTTAATCGCTTCTATTGTCTGGGGCATAACGCCGTCATCGGCAGCCACAACAAGAACAACAATATCGGTTATCTTCGCTCCCCGGGCACGCATCATGGTAAACGCTTCGTGTCCCGGCGTATCGAGGAAGGTAATCCGTCCCCTGGAGGTCTCAACCATGTATGCACCGATATGCTGAGTGATACCGCCAAACTCAGTGGCAATCACGTTAGCACTACGGATAGCATCGAGGGTCTTCGTCTTTCCGTGGTCAACGTGTCCCATGATGGTAACCACCGGCGGTCTCGGCTGGAGATCCCCTTCATTATCGACTTCGCTTTCGATAACGGTTTCATCATAGAGACTAACTATCTTAACTTCGCAGCCGTATTCCGACGCAAGCAGAGTCGCTGTATCGGCATCGATAGACTGGGTAATGGAAACCATCATGCCCATGGACATGAGTTTTCCGATAATGTCCGATGCCTTGATATTCATCTTCTTCGCCAGATCCGAAACAGAAACCGTTTCCATGATCTCTATCTCTCGGGGGATAGCATTTGTCTTCATAGCCTGCTTCTTCTTCTGTTGAAGCAGTTTCTCAGACATCTCCTGTTCCCGATCCTTGCGAGTATATATCGGCTTCTTTGCCTTAAAGGTCTTCTTATTGGAAGAGGACTTCTTGTTCTCCTCTACAGGAGCCGCAGCATTTCCTGGTCCGCCAGGCCTGCCGGGACCTCCGGGTCTGCCAGGACCGCCCGGTCTGGGACCG